>URPS01000018.1 GCA_900549855.1 uncultured bacterium
TGAATGTTGGACAGTATTATACCTCAGAACTTGGAAGAAGATTATATCAAGAAATAGGTTTAGTTGAAGAAGAACATGTATCCCAATATGGAAGCTTAATTGATCCAAATGGAACTTGGCTTGAAAATCTACTTAATCACGAATATACAGAATGTTATCTATACTATTCAATGTATTTAGATGAAACAGATGAATATATTAAAAAAATATGGGAAAGATTTTTCTTAGAAGAGGTAACTCACTTACATATTGCTTGTGAACTTCTTCAAAAATATGAAGGTAAATCATGGCAACAAATAATTCCAAATGGCACATTCCCTACTCCTTTAACTCTAGGGCCAAATATCGAATATGTCAGAAATATACTATGTAATACATCAAGTTATACCGCAATGAGAGAATCATATATTCCTGTTTGTGAAGCACCAAAAGATTTTGATTTCTTTACATATCAAAACATTGTAAATAAAGATGTTTGTACTGTTCCAAGTCACATTGTTATTAATAAATACTTAAAATGTAATGAGTGTGATTTTAGATTTGAAGTAGCTCCAAACCCTGTTGAGACTTTAAGAAACAGGAAATGTGATAATGTATGTGTTGGACGTGAACCTCTCTGTGGAGAGAATTGTTGTTAAGGCTATATTAGTATATATTTAAAGCAAAGCTTATATTAAATGCTTTGCTTTAAATTATATAATAAGTTTATATGAATTATTTTTTAGCCACTTGTCTATTTTATCATAATTTGGTGAATATTTTTTAACTAAATTAAATGGAGAATTTTTTACAGCCTCGAGTGCAATATTTTTTACTTTTAGTGAATTTGCCAGTTTAAAGAGATGACAAAAAATCGTATTAGCAACAAAAGTTTCTTTTTTATTTACATCTTGCGGAATTGAAACAATTCCTATTAAGTTTAAAGAATCTTTTTCAATTTGAACGGTTGCGAGCCCACAAGGTTTATTATTACTTAACGCTAATATTTTTTTTACACCGGAAGCTTTTGCAACATCAACAGTAAAATCTAAAATGTCTTGCCAACTTCTTACTTTTTCATTTTTTAAATTTGGAAACATTTCTTTTATGCTAATGTTTTGACCAATATGGTTTAATAAATTGCGGTCGCTTGATGACAATTCATATAGCTCTATATTTGTTTTCTTATTATTAAATACATTGCGAGTTAACGCAATCTTACGAGCTTCAAAATTTTGGCTATCTGTTATAATATGCATAATATGAGAAAACTTCTAAATAATAAATTTAACATTTTGTTACAAAAAATTTACAATATGACTTGTAAAATAAACAAGTTTAATGTACACTTGTATTACACTGGTAGAAAGAAGGAATATAACAATGTCAAAACAATGTGAAGTATGCGGTAAAAAACCTATTAAAGCAGCTAAGTTAACATTCTCTCATAAACAAATTGTAAAAAGACAAACTCCAAATTTACAAGATATCAGAGTTAATGTAAATGGTCAAACTAAGAAAATTACAGTTTGTACTTCTTGCTTAAAAGCTGGCAAAGTACAAAAAGCTGTTTAGTTTTTAATCGAAAAGGTATTAAAAAAGAGCCTATATATGATAGGCTCTTTTTTTGTTTAAATGTTTTCATTAGACTGTTGAATGAAAAATTGTTTTAAAATCGACAAATTAAACTTAATCTAGTAGCTTAAAAATGATAATGGCGCGTTCCCTCTCCACGGGGGAGGGTAGAATTTCAAGTTTAGCTGTGCGAAACTTAGAAATTCGGGTGGGGGCTAATTTAAATTTTTTTTAATTTATTAATTTTATAACGTTAATAAATTAAATTTTTTACATAGTTCCCTACGGGCAAGCCCCCACCCTTTACACCACACTTACAAGCTTGTAGTAAAAATTACAAACTTGTAAGTGAAGCATAAAACTCCCCCGTGTAGAGAGAACACGCCATACTTAGAGATTTACCTTCTAACAAAAAACGTGGGGCAAACTGCCCCACGTTTTCAACTTAGCTTCTTCGCATCTTCGCCTCTATGCATCTAATCCGTTCTTTTCTTAAAGCAACCGGCTTCTTTATCGTATTCGTAGTAGACGCCGTCTTTTTCACATACCCAAGGATAATTTACAGTAAAATTATACCCATTTTTGTACGCCTCAAGAAGAGCTTCATAATAAACATTTGCTTCAGTTCTGTTTACAGCTTTACCTGTTTGCGTAAACTCTTGATTTATAGTTCCGTCAGCATTTCGTGTATTTATACTAAAAGCTTTGAATTTCTTCGTTTTAGGATTCCAAACATACAGATATGAACCCTGATTTGAGAATTGGTAGTATGTTCCGGTAGTCTTTGCTGCTGTTAAATTCAGTTTCTCCGCAGCCGTTTGCATTTCAGACACAATATCTTCGGATTTGATTATAACTTCTTCTTTTTCTTCTTTTGTTATAGTTTTTTCTTCCACTGCAACAGTCGGTGTAACCGGTTGTTCAACTTCCGGCACCGGTATTTCTGCAGTAGGAACATCAGGGGTATCAACTACAGTCACTTCCGGTTCTGGTTGTGTATTAGAAGTTTTACCTTGCGTTGCTGTTTCTGTAACACCATCTGCAAATTCAATTTCCGTTAACAATGATATGAACGTTTCAGGTGTGATACGTCCATATTCAGAATCTAAATTAGTATCCTTTCTTTCATCAAATTGATAGTACTTTCCATCTTTTTCAAATATACAAGGAGATGATGTTAAGTTATAACCATATACTAGATTAATTAGAACCCTTGCAACTTCATACTCACTGCCACCAGTGACAGCATACTCACTACCATTTATAAAGTTAGCACCAGTGCTAAAATCACTTATTATATTTTTTAATGCATCTATATTTCCATTCGCAAGTTCTACTGCATTTACGGTTCCAGCATTAATATAACGGCTATTTGCACTATCCCACAAATATAATGTATTATTCTTATCTACTAATACACCCTCCCAAGGAGTTTTGTACAAAGACAAGTCATTACCATTATCATCTTTAATAACTGGAGCATTATCAGGCACATTATTTGCTATAACACTCGGAGCTAAATATGTTTTTGGTGTTTTTAATGCTGGTTCATAATCTCCTACGTTTCTAAAACGTCCACCATTAACGATATCACCATTTACGAATGGTGCACCGGTATATGTACTATCGTCCTTTGTTGTAAAAGAAATTCTTCTTCCATCAAATGTCATACTTGATAATACATCAGAATATTTATCAAGCACTTTTTGAATAGCTGTTTCTACTTCTTTTACAAAAGCTTGCTTTGTTTCTTCATCTTTCCAAACATATTCGTAAGGACTATATATATCATTACCATCTTTTGTACATGCTTCATAATCATGATTAAAGTTTACATAAGATTCTGGTGACCCACGGAAATAATCCTGATATATTGGGTCTATTAATTCCCTCATATAATCATATATTTCATTTCGAATATCGCTATTATTAAATTCACCATTTGCACGAACAGTTTTATCTATATCATCAACATATTTAACAGAACTATCTGTCGGAAGTGAAACACTTGCCTCAAATACATTAGAATAGTTTGTATAATCTTGTACTCCATCATTTGAAGTAACATTAACAGTATTATTAGTTTGAGGCTGGACTATACCAGAAGCATAGAAATAATTTGTGCCGGTATCATTTTTACCTAACAAGTAGTTCATCAAATCTATAACATCAAATTCAATATCACTCGTAATATAAGGTCCGTCAACAATACCCCCAAGAGCTGTTGCAACCTTTTCATTTATTTTTTGAGCATCTGAATTCATATATATAGAATTTATTTCACTTTCAGAAACACCTGCTGCGTACATCAAAAGTTTTCTAAAATCCTGATTATCAGAATATCTGTTGTTAGTAATACATATATTTATTGACCGACTTTGGCCGTGACCATTGCCGTATTCTGGGAAAATGTCTTTAAATTTTTCATAAATATCAGGATATTTTTCTTTAAGTTGATATACATAGTATCCAACACCGCTTGTATCACCATCAGGACTTTTGTAATCTTCAGGTACATTAATCCAAGGATCTTCCAGTTTAGTTACATCATCATTATAAAATCTATTAGAATAACGTTCATCTTTTACTCCACCATTCATTAAGCCTGTTTCATTGAAGGCCTCAGACGCATTTATTTTTATAAATTGAGATGGTTTAGTTATGCCTAAATCTGAAATATCAATGCCTAATTTTTCACACTCTTCTATCTTTAAATATAGAGCATTGTTGATATTTCTTGAGATTTCATCATATGTTAAAGGAATTTCTAAATCTATATTTGACAACGAACCGCCAGATATACCAACTTTAGCCACAGCTAGAGCGTTATAATAATCTTCTACCAAAATAGTTTTACCATCAGTAGAACCTGCTTTATAGCAAAAATCTGCAATTTTTTGACGAATCTCTTCTTCGCTAGAGTTTTGATTTAAACCTAACAATTGAACAAAGCCATATTCATTTTTGTTATAAGCATGATGTTCATTGTCGAATCCACGACCTTTCATTAACATCTCTTTTATCATTTCTATTGACTCATCAGTGAATGTTACAGTATTGCCATCGCATTCTGGAGTAGTCATCAAGTTAGTACCTTGATTCATTTGTAATGATTTACTGAATTTATCAACCTGACTCCAATAAACATCTTTTATATTCATAAAATCTGAATTTTGCGTATATTTTGAATAACAATATAAATCATAATATGCACCCAAATAAATTCCCTGATATTCACCGTTTTCATCATAATTGATTTTCATTCCAAAAAATTCTTCCGGATGAGAATTGATATATTGCCCCTGCTCTTTTGTTAAACGATTTTGGTCAAAAATAGCTTCATATGAATCATGTCTATCAGTATATTCTATGCCTAATTTATCACAAATTTGAACTGTTAAATCCGCTAGATAACTCCATTGTGCACATATATCATGCGCACTATCTTCCATATATTCAGGAGTATTTTCAAGCTCACTAGCATAAACATCAATATCTAACTTTGGAAGTGATGCTCCATAAACTCCATCAGGTTGATTTTTATCAGAATATGTTACCCATGCTACGTTTCCTATACTTATGCTTCGCTTCTCACCATTATAATTGTAGAAATTACTATTATTCTTTTTGGCTTCAAATTCTTCTTGGCTTAAAGCCCTTGAATCAGGAGTCGCAGGAGTTGTAGTACCACCTTCTATAGTAACATTTTTAGTTGCATCGTCTTTTACATCATCAATTTGAGATTTTGCAGCATCTGTAGAGCATTTTAAAGTATACTTTTTACCTTCATAAGTAAAAGTTACTGTAGTTATACCGTTATTTTCTGTTATATTAATATCTGCAATTTTTTTAGATTTCAAACCAATTTGGAGTTCATCAACAGTCATATCTCCTTGAGCAAACAACTGTACAATTTGGCTTAAGCGCAAGTCTTCTACCGTTCCATAGTCATAATCAATCACATTGCTTATGTCATTCAATAGCTGATAAGTTTCCCAATTATGTTTTACACCATTTACAGAATATTGATTCTTATCTTCAGAAGTTTTAACATCATCCTTATTTCGTCCGATTGTTTGACCGGTCTTTAAATTGTACAAGTACTGCCCTTTAATTTCTGTCATGATATGCTCCTTTTAAGTGGGATAAATTTGATATTTTTTATTTTGCTCTATTGGTGTACTGTCATTACGAGTGCTACGCACGTAGACATTTGGTCGGCTTCTTGGTTAAAATTACTAGCTAATTTTAAGACTACCAGCTTCGCCTCAATGGTGAAACTACAAATTTAATCTTTATCATCGTGCTTTTTCTTTTCTTTTGGTTTTGTAATACTATATAAAATAACTTCTTTTTCATCCTCTAAACAAACCTTAAAATCGTTTGCGGATTGAACTATGACACACATTGCATTTTCAAGATTGATATAATTGACATCATTTTCAATATAAAAATTCTCTTTTGCCAATTTTCTTGCCTGTGCAATACTAGTTATGCCTTCAAAGATTTTAAGCTTTTCTTTAAATTGTTCAAGCTTCTTTGCAGCATCATCTTCTGTTCTGCTATGGGATAAATACGCTCTTGCTTGTTCTAAATTTCTGTCCATTGCTTTCCTTTATTTTGATATATTTTATCACTAAACATAAGTATTCTATTTTATATAACGGCACATTTTTCAAAAACTTTAGAGCTTATTAAGAAAATGTTACAATTGTGTACCTATAATCGATTAATTCAAATTTTCATGCGCAGAATTAACAATGTCTTCTACATTAATTTCAACTTCTTCGCCAGAGGTTGAAAGCCACACCAAATATTCTATATTTCCCGCAGGACCTTTAATAGAAGAATACGTAAGCCCTTTTATTATATAGCCTAATTCTTTTACGCAAGCCAAAACATTTTCAATAACCATGATATGTGTATTCTTATCTTTTACTACACCGCCTTTTTCTACTAAATCCTTACCGGCTTCAAATTGTGGTTTAATCAAGCATATCATTTCATGAAAATTCGGATTCATAAGAGTCTTTAAATTCGGTAATACTTTTGTTAAAGAAATAAACGACAAATCCGAAACCAATAAATCAGCCATTGGTTCGTTTTCGCCATATATATCATCTTTTGTACAGATTTTTAAATTTGTTTTCTCAATTGTTTTTACGTGCTCAGAACTTCTAATTTTCCAATCCAACTGACCATATCCAACATCAACGGCATAAACAAATTTTGCACCATGTTGAAGTAAACAGTCAGTGAAGCCGCCGGTTGAAGCTCCAGCGTCAAAACAAATTCTATCTTTTACAACTACATCAAATACTTCTAAAGCCTTTTGAAGTTTAAATCCACCTCTCGAAACATATGGCATTGATTTAACTCTAAAATCATACTCTTTTGATGGATCAATCTGAAAACCGGCTTTTGTAACGACTTCCGTTCCTATCATAACACTGCCGGCTAATATTGCAGCCGCAGCCTTACTTTTTGTTTCAAAGTAACCTAAATCCGTAAGAATTTTATCCAAACGTTCCTTTTTCAAATTTCAAAAAACCTTTCTGCATTATTTGTTGTAATGTCAATGATTTCTTCAACCGGTATATCTCTTAAATTTGCAATTTCTTCTGCCACATATTTAACATAAGCCGGACTATTTTCTTTTCCTCTAAAAGGAACAGGAGTTAAGTATGGAGAATCCGTTTCAAGAACAAGATATTCAAGAGGCACAGTTTTTGCGACATCTTTCATCTTTATTGCATTCTTAAACGTTACAACACCACCAATTGCAATATACCATCCTTGTTTTACACATTCTCGCATAAATTCTACACTACCGGAAAAACAGTGAAACAAAACTTTTGAATTTTTGTTATACTCTTTTAATAAATCGAAAGAATCCTTATGAGCTTCTCTATCATGGACTACAATCGGCAAATTTAATTCATTTGCTAATTTTATTTGTTTAACAAAAACTTCTTTTTGTAAATCAACAAAAGATTTATCCCAGTAATAATCCAGACCGATTTCACCTACAGCCTTAATTTTAGGATTTTTAGCCAAGTTTCGAAGTTTTTCTTCAACTTTAGGAGTATATGTTTTCACTTCAGAAGGAAAAATTCCAATCATTGCATATAAATTTTCATTTTTTAAAGCTATTTCAAAAACTTTATCTAAAGTTGCAACCTCAACTGACGGAATAATCGCTTTCTTCACACCATACTCAGACATCAAAGCCATCGTTTTATCATAATCCAGCATATCTATATGAGCATGTGTATCAATTAAGTAATCTTTCATACCCAAAATTATACCACGCTAAAAACAAATTGCCCTATATTCACAACTACAATCTGCTTTTTTAGAAGGTTCGTCCATTATTGAAATATTGTTTGCAACTTCTGTCAGCTTATTTTCATATTCAGATATTAATTCACTAGTTAGTTTGATTTTTACTTCTGTTTTATTCTTCAAATCAATATAAACAAAATTTACATTATCTGTCTTAAAAAATTTTGAAACAGCAAGCAAATAAATCATTGTTTGAAAATCATATTTCGCATTTTTTGGTGCGGAACCGGTTTTATAGTCCAAGATAAAATACTCCTCACCATTTTTAACTAAAGCATCCAATCTTCCACCAAAATAGAATTTATCCGCTTTTACAGTCAAAGAATACTCTGTATTCACTACGTCATACGCAAAATATCGGATAGACTTTAAATAATTCCAGACACCCGCTTCTTTTTCATTAAGTTCCTTTTCCATCTTATCAATATTTTCTTTTCTTAAATAATAAGAAGCTAATGCGTGGATATTCTTACCAAACTCAAAAACATCATCATTAACTGGCATGTTAATGTGTTTAATATACTTTAGATAAAATTTCTTTGGACACTGCTCATAAGTTTTGAGCATATTTGGTGAAAATTGTGTATTCATAACATTTACTCATTTGCTTGGTATAAGAGTTAAAGAACATCGTCATTGCGAGAAAATCTGTGATTTTCGTGGCAATCTATATCGAAATTAATCTGGATTGCTTCGCTCACGCTCGCAATGACGTGGCACTACTTTTGTACCAATTCCATTTGGTTTCAGTTCCTTTACCCCTTTGCCCCTAGCCCTCTAGGTACGTATATTCAGGGTTATTCTTTAATGTTTCTTCTATTTCTTCAAAAGTAATCAAACCTTCTGTTGCACCAAATTCAGACACAACACTTGCAGAGTTTACAGAAGCATACATCAAAGATAAACCAACATTCAATTTGGTTCTTTCTAATGCACCACAGAAAGTAGATGCGAACGCATCACCAGCACCTAGAGTTGAAACAACAGGTGACTGGAACACCGGACAAAAATAGAACTTTTGTCCGTCATATGCATATGCCCCTTTTCCACCATCAGTAATTACAACTATTTGGTAATCCATAACCTTCATCGTCGTTAACATTTTTTTGATATCTCTATGAATAAGCTCATGAGAAAATTTTTCAGTCTTAGTATCCGGTCTTACCTGAATACCTGTTGCCATTGTCGCTTCTTCTTTATTCATAACAACAATGTGTGCAGAATTTAGAATTGTTTTTATATGTTCAAATCCTCTTTTTATACTTGTAGAACCAGCATTAAAACAGATTTTAGTATCATTTTGGTGAGCATATTCAACAATAGATTCAAGTACTTTATTTGATTCACCGTTCAAAGGTGCTACATAAATTAAATCAGCATCTTTAATCGCCTCAAAATTAATTTCGCTTTCTCTAATTTCAGCATTAGCACCACGGTGAGCCAAAACAGTTCTATCACCTTGAAAACTTACTAAAATTATAGAAAAACCGGTAGAAGATTTTTCATCTTGAATTATATTTGACAAATCAACATTTCTTGTTTTAAAAGCATCCAAAATACCTTCTGAATAAATATCTTTACCAATTTTGAATATTGCAGAAGTATCAAAACCAAGTTTTCCAAAATTACTTGCAGTATTAACACCGCCGCCACCTACATTTGATGAAAATGTTGTAATATCAATTTTTGCACCATACGGATAACTCATAAAATCAGAATTTTTAGTTTGTGAACATACTGAAACTATATTTGCATCATCGCATTCAACAAAAACATCCATTGTTGCACTGCCGATTGTAAGAACCTTTGTCATAAATTTCCTCCTATATATTATTATTTTAATACAAATAGCAAAAAATATTTTTTCGAGTTTTAATAATAATACATAAGGAGTATAAAAATGAATATTAGAATTAACAATGTGTCTTTTAATGGTAAAAATGAAATGTTATATGGTCTTAAGCAAGCTGCTAAAGAAGCACGCTCATTTGAAGAAAGTCATTCTTATGGTTTTGGACCACATTCAATTAACAAAGAGCTTGAAATGGCTGAGTCAAAAGGAAAACTAAATGCTTATTTAGACATGGTTTTTAATGATGAATATATAAAACAAGGATTTAAAGATTCTTCAAAAGACACCACTCTGATTAATGATTGTAAAAAAATACTTGCTCCTAAAGATAAAATTTTTTACAAAACCAATCCTTTTAATGTATTCGCAACAAGTTTACTTGAGTTTGCCGAAAATACTGATATTACTTTAAAAAAAGATATAAATACATTTTTGAATAAGATTAAATGTAAAAAAATGTAAATATTCGTTTTGCACATGGTGTAATTTTTATTTAGTTAATCTATAATGTTTGTATACAAGGATATGTGAATTATATATAAATTTTAAAGAAACAGGGATTACTTTAATTTTCTATATTATTTGCGATGTAGATTAGGGAATGATGTGCGAGAGAGCGCAGAGTCAGAAAGGTAAGGAATGGCTCTTACAATTAATACAAATATGTCATCTTTGATAGTTCAAAAGAATTTAAACTCAGCAACTACAAGTTTAAACAACGCTATCGAAAGAATGACAACCGGTTACAAAATTAACCATGCAAAAGATAACGCAGCGGGCTATTCTATTGCTACAACTTGGAAAACACAGTTAGCATCTTTGGACGTAGCTTCTGATAACGCTTCTACCGGAGCTGATATGTTGACAACTTTAGAAGATACATATTCTCTAATTTCATCACATATACAACGTGTTAGAGATTTGACAGAACAAGCTGCCAACGGAACTTACGGTAGTGAATCTTTAAAAGCTATTCAGTCTGAAATTACAGCCAGACTGGAAGAAGTCAACAGAATTTCTGCAAACGCAGAGTTTAATGGTCTAAAGATGATGGACGGTAGCATTAAAAATGACATTTCTCTTCAAGTAGGCTTATATTCAGCTGGTTCAAGCCAAATTACCTTAAATAAAGACTTGTTTGCAAAAGCTGATGTTAACTCTTTATTTGGAGAAGATATTGCCAATGTTGCTTCTAAGTGTTCCGGTCTTACAAAAGGTACAACTGCATCCAGTATGCTTGATAAAATTGACGGGGTCATTAAAACAATTTCAGAAAGAACCACTACATTAGGTTCTGCACAAAATAGAATTGAATCTGCTGTAGAATCAATTAGTGTTCAAACGGAAAACTTAACATCATCTCTTTCTACACTAAGAGATGCCGATGTAGCGGAAGAATCATCCAACTACATAAAAGCGCAAATATTACAGCAAGCTTCCGCAACGTTGCTTGCAACTGCGAACCAAGCTCCAAGCATTGCCTTGAATTTGATTTAATAAAATTTTAAATTTGTTGTTGATTGGGATATGTACTTATATATGAGCTTGATTTATTCAAGCTCTTTTTATGTGTGTGCTACGCACGTAGACATTGGGTCGGCTGCTAAATATAAGCTACAAGATTATTTATTAACTACTGGTTCCGCCTCATTGGTGAGTTTACTAGCTTGATGTGTATTTACCCACGCACGTAGACACAACTGTCGGCTACTCAGTGGAAGCTACAAAATTATTTATTAACTACTGGTTCCGCCTCGAAGTATTACTTACAAATTTGGCGCATTCACTCTCCTAGCAGGAGAGCGGATTTTTGGTAGGGCGTGAGCCCGTAAGAGCAAATAACATGAAAATGACGCAAAAATCCGTAAGGATTTGTTGTCATTGCAATGTTTTGCTCGCCCAAATAATCCAAGACAGGGTTAGGGTGAGGTAGAAGCTTCAAAAAAAAAATATACGAGTGTGGCGCACTCCTTCCCTTATTAGGGAAGGTTGGGATGGGTATCAATCCTTAACAAAATTTTGTTGGCTACTTAGTAAAAAAACTAATCAAACAAATTAACCTTATTTGTAATAATCACGTCTTTAATCGGTACATTTAACTTATAAGTTTTTAGCAATTTTCCCTTAGCCAAATCAATAATTGAATATTGATTATTTTTTAAATCTGTTGATACTGCATAATTTGTATCATCAATTTGACTTAAGCCAGAAGAAAAACCGTCAACACCCAAAGAAATAGTTCCAATAGTTTGGTCATTGTCTATGTTAATCTTTTGAATTTCATTATTTTGTGCACCCAAAACATACAAAGTTTTATCAAAAATTAACATGTCTAAAGGTTTATTAACTGTTGTAAATTCGTTAATTAATCCAAGTGTATTATAATCTATTATTGCTATACGGCTCTTGGTTCTACTTGTAATATATAATTTATCATTCGCAAAAGCCAAAGCTGAAACATTAGGAAATATTCCGATATCTTTAAGTTCATATTGATTATTGAGTTCAATTGCCCAAATTTCATTTTTTAATTTATCTACATAAAATAATTTGTTATTTTTAAGTAATAATTTTTCACAATATCCGTTAATTTTAATCTTTTGTACCAATGACATTGTATTTAAGTCAATTACAAAAATTGTTGAAGCTGTCGGAGATGTTACATAAGCTTTATGATTAGCTTCATCAAGTAAAATTTCTTCCGGATTTGAAGGTACATTTATTTGCTTAATGAACCTTGAATCAGCAACAGAAATCACATCAACAAATTGTCTGTCATAAGTTGTTACAAGCAGAAATTTACCGTTATTTACAGCTTTAACATCTACTGGGATAGATTTTTGCGCCAATGAATAACTTGGTACAGCTCTAGCCGGTTCTAAAACTTGAATATTTTTAGAATAGTTTGTTGTTACAAATAAAATACGATTTTTCAATTGTGAAATCAGACTTTGAGGAACATCCGGTTCTGTTTCTGTCAAGAAATCTTCGTATGAATCAGAATTTTCAACTCTTATCACATCTTCATTCTTTGTATCAATTTTCAAATTACCAATTATTCCCTTAATGTTTTCAGGAATAATCAAACCACTTGGGACAAGCATATCCTGCGGTAGTAAACCTGTTCTTACTTGCAAAGGAGGATTTGGCATGTGCAATACGGTCCTATGCCCTTCACCATCTGATAAAACCTTCATCAAAACAAAATCATTGTTAAAGATTACGACATCCGGTTCCTGTTTTAAATCAGCATTTGCAGGATGTGATTCTTTAATTTTTAATTTTGTTACATCTGAAAATAAAGATGGATAAAGCGGTAAGTAAATTGTATTATCAGGGAATATTATAACTCCATCAAACCTTATATCAGCTTGAGGAATTTTTTCCAAAATATAAGCTCTTACATCCGCTGGAATCTTGGCTGCAAAAACGTTTGAGCATCCTAACAGCATTATTGATAATATAATTAAAAACTTCCGCATTTTCTCTCCATAACTATTCTTATATCTTATCATAAGTTTAGTTATTTAAAAACACCTTTGATACGTTCCTTTACAGAACCTTTAGCTTTACGTCCTGCTTGAATTTCATAAAGTTTTTGGTAAAGAACTTTTTCTTCATTTGAAATATGTGTCGGTGTTTTTACTCCGATTACAACAACATGTTCTCCACGAATAGAAGGTTTCGACAAATTAGGAACTCCGGCACCACGTATTTTTACAGCTTCACCATGTTGAATTCCTGCAGGAATTGAAACATCTCTATCACCATCCAATGTTTTTATTGTTACAGTATCGCCTAATACTGCCTGTGCAGGTGTTATGTCTAATTTTGTGTAAACATTAATGCCATCACGTCTAAAATACAAAGATGGTTTCACATGGATGACTATATATAAATCACCTGCAACACCGCCATTAATACCTGCATCACCTTCATGTGCCAAACGCATTCTTGAACCGTTATCAACTCCGGCAGGAATTTTAACTTCAACTTTCTTTTCAACAGTTTTGCGACCTTCACCATGACAATCAGGGCAAGGATTAGAAATCACACTTCCCTTACCATGACAATGAGGACAAGTGACAATTTGAGTAAAGTGTCCAAGCACTGTTCTCGTCGTTTGCTGTACAGAACCGGAACCTCCACAAGTTTTACAGATTTCCGGTTTAGCCCCTTCTTTTGCACCGGTTCCTTTACAAGACGGACAAGATTCTAAGTGATCAATTTTGATTTCTTTATTTAAGCCAAAAACAGCTTCCTCAAATTCTAATTCAATATCAAGCCTTAAATCATCACCTCTTTGAGGAGCATTCGGGTCAACTCTGCGACCGCCGCCAAATCCTCCAAAGCCACCACCGCCAAAGAATGAATTAAATACTTCTTCTAAATCACCAAATCCACCTGCAAATGGTCCTTGAGTATTGAATCCGGCATTCTTAAGTCCGTCCTCTCCATAACGGTCATAAGTTGCACGCTTGTCATCATCCATTAATGTTTCATAAGCTTTGCCTAATTCTTTAAATTTTGCTTCTGCTTCAGGTGCTTTATTTACATCAGGATGCCACTGACGTGCCATTTTCCTGAAAGCTGATTTTATCTCGTCCTTTGTGGCATTCTTTTCAACGCCTAATATTTCATAATAATCACTCATTGCTATTCTATATTCCCTTGTGTTTATTCAGCTACAGCAACATTAACCAAAGTTGGTCTTAAAACTTTGTCGCCTAATTTATATCCTTTTTGCAATTCTGCAACAATTGTATGTTCAGGTTTGTCAGAGGTTGGAGTTTGCATAACTGCTTCATGGAAATTAGGGTCAAATTCTTCTCCTTCTGCTTTAATAGTTTCCAAACCGGCTTTTGTTAGAACATCTGTAAAGTTTTTATAAGCTAAATTATAGCATTCTTTAACTTTTTCACAATCGTCAACAGTTTCGATTGCTTTTAATCCTCTTTCAAAATTATCAAGAACTTCTATCATTTTTTGTAAAGTTTTTTCTGCGCCATATTTTAAAAGAGCTTCTTTCTCTTGTTCGTGACGTTTTCTATAATTATCAAAATCAGCTGCCAAACGTATATATTGATTGTTTAAATTATCATATTTTTCTTGAAGAGGATTAACATCTTCTTCTGTTGCTTTATTATTTTCAGCATTTTGTTCAGCTTCTGCATTCTCTGTAGCAATTTTTTCTTCGTCTGCTTTTACTTCTGTTTCCAGATTTTCTGTATCTTCAATATCAATTTTTTGTTCATCATTTGATTTGAACGGGTTCTTCATAATATTCCTCCCTTTCTATAATATTATATATGATAATTATACGCTATCAAATTGGATATGAAGGTAAAGTTTATTTTTTCTTAATGTTTTGTAGTGAAAGTTATTGGTGCATAAAATGCACCATACAAATTTTCTACATTAATGCGTTCAATTAACGTAGTTTATTTTGTAAGTGTAGAGTGCATTTAATACACCAATAACTATTTAATAAGCCCCCACCCTAGCCCTCTCCTGCTAGGAGAGGGAATAACCAACACTTGATTTATATTCGAGAAAATAATTTTTATAAAAGTTTTAAACTTTTATAATTCTCTATCTAAAATAAAAAAACAAGGCGCATGTTCCTTCTCCTAGCAGGAGAGGGCTAGGGTGAGGTAGAGGTACATACTGCCGACCCAATGTCTACGTACGTAGTACCACACTCAAACCCCTTTCGGAAACAAGTTCCGAAAGGGGTAGTTTTTACTTCCATAGGGGTATGTAAAAGTATTATGGAATGTAATTCTAGCTAATTTTTCTGACCATCAGAGTATGTGATAAAGGTATGCCGCCTTGCACAGCCGGCTTGTTAACGACTTTTCCTTTTATGTACATGACAGTTGAACCTCCGCCATCAAGATTCATTGCGTTGACGCAACCAAGCTCTTTCATCAGATTAGCGAGTTCATTAAGAGTTAGCCCTATTGAAGCGCCTTCTCTTCCGTCTGCCGTTAACATTATTAAATTATTATCTTTTGTATATCCGATTGCTGTTCTTGGATTCCGTCCGCCAACAGAACCGAGTTTTTGGGCTGTCATATCTACGTAAATATCGCCATTTTTTACTAAATACGGCCCGCCACTTATTATATGATTAACTTCTTGCCACTCAGGATTTATTTTGATATCTAACTTAAATTTTTTTGCGTTAATTATGGTATTAATATTTTTTTGAGAACCAACTACTACAAATCCATCCTTTGGTATCTGATTACTTCCATATGATGTTCTTACCAATTTCCCGTTAGAAATTACTATCTGCTTACCATACTTTGGACAAGGCGGAGAATATTCTCCCCAATCCGGCGTATAGACGATTGTATGAGTTGACAACATTCTAGGCTGATTGATATTATCAATTTTTAATCCTCCTTTGTTAGTTACTACAGAAGCTCTTAATTGAACTCTAGCCATATCAAATCCGTTATCAAAAATACCCATTGCTACTCTGTCATATACTGGACCTGTATAAACCTTTTTATCAATCATTAATGTTCCGAGTGGAACTCCTGTTTGTGGTTTAAAGTATCCTCCGTTAATTGCAACTATTGCGTTATTCTTATTAGCTATGTTGCTAATTTTTGACCTGTGAGCTAATGTGTCTGAAGCAATTGACGGTTCTATTACTAAATTGTCATTTACACCCTGTGACAGTTCTACAATATTAATTCTAACAGGTTTGTTCTGGTAAAAACGAATCATTCTGACATATTTAACACCTTTCTCAATTTCTACTACATTTGATTTACTATACTTTGCTACGATTTCTTGTTCGAAAATTTGTTCTTTTTGTTCTTGTTGCTCTTTTAAATAATTTATCCTTGGAGAAATACCGGTTAACCCATCTTTTGCTGATAAAATCGGATTTTGAACCAGCAATAAACATAAGGCAATTCCGATTCCTGCCGCACTCGTTGCAGCTTTTTCAAACTGGGGTCTTTGTAATAATATTGTATCCATTGCTTTCACCGCTATGTTCTTAAGTAACAGATACCTTTTTTATTAAAGAGTGGTGTGGGGCTATAACACTCCAAGGGGGTAAATAGTGACCATTTGGACGCAATCAAATTTTAACTATTTCTTTACCGTACCTTTCCCCGTCATTTTTGACGGTTCTGAAAGATTTATCCTCTTTCTATTTTTATTATAACATACACTTAATATTTCTTCAAGTGGTTGTATTCTTTTAATAGTGCAAATTATAGATATAATATAAAGAGTACAAAATACACTTATTCAATTTTTACATATTTTTTTGTATCTTATATTTTTCATCTTTTAGAATATTTTTGCATTTACTCTATTAGCACGATATAATCAACTTATTGGAGATTTAAAATGAATTTATACGAACTATCCGAAATTGTAGATAAAAGATTTTCTCATGGAGAAAGTGTTCCTGAGAATATAATTCAAGCGGTTAAGAATATTGTGTCAGAAGGTGGGTTTGTCGGTATGGCGCAGATTAATCCAATGGCAGGCAATGTTGAATATAACGCAAAAAAAATTGCAAAGTACATAAAATACGCTTCTCAAATCGGCTTGGATTTAGTTGTTTTTCCGGAACTGGCATTAATGGGTTATCCTATAGAAGACACTATTGACAGACATCCGATTATTGTAGAAGAAAATATTAAATGGCTGAAGGGACTTGCAAAAATTACCGTTGGTACAACTGCTCTTGTCGGATTTGTAGAGCCAAGAAAACAAGACGCTGAAGGTAAAAAATTCTATAATTCCGTTGCAATACTTAGAGATGGCGAAATCTGCGGAATTGTTCGTAAGTCATTATTGCCAAATTATTCAGAGTTCAATGATTACAGATACATTGAACCTTCCCCAATCGTAGGTGTTCAACCTGCAGATACATTAGGTTCTTTTGATAAAGATACTGTTAAAAGCTGTTCTAAAATCTTTGATAAATATGGTATATCAATTTGTGAAGACTGCTGGAATAATAAAGAGTTTTTTGACAAAAATCTTTATGAGAAAGACCCGATTGATGAACTTTCAAAAGAAAATCCTGAAATCTTTATCAATTGTTCAGCATCTCCTACCAGAGCTAAAAAAGAACAACTAAAACATAATATGTTATCTTTTGTGGCAAAAAAATATAAAACTCCTATTGTTTACGTTAACCAAGTTGGTGCAATTGATAACAGTTCTTTTGATGGTTCAAGCAGAGTTTTTGACAAAAACGGTAAATTGATTGCACGTGCAAAATCTTTTGAAGAACAATTTTTGATAGTTAATCCAACTCAAGGAATCGGTAAAATATATCCGCTTACAAGAGGTTTGGATAAATCTTTAACAGAGCAAAAAGTTTTTACTCTTGAATACGAGTCTGATTTAGAAAGAACATACAAAACAATTATTCAAGGGATACGTGATTATTTCAACAAATGTGGATTTAAGCGTGCAGTTCTTGGGCTATCCGGAGGTTTAGATTCAACCGTTTGCGCAGTTCTTCTTGCAGATGCAATTGGAGCCGAAAACGTTTTTGGAGTTTCAATGCCTTCTCATATTACAAGTAAAGAAAGCAAGTCTGATGCAGAACAATTAGCTCGAAATCTCGGTATCAATTTTACTGAGGCACCTATTCGTTCAATGATTGATACAACAACTGCGTGTTTAAATGATTTATTTAAGACAGTCGAAACAAAGTGGGATGGTCGATATAAAACATCTTTCACTCCTGACAATATTCAAGCACGTTCTAGAGCAATGTTTTTATGGGGCATTAGTAATGAATTCGCATCTTGTATCCCAATCGCAACCTCGGATAAATCAGAATTATATATGGGGTACGCAACCATAAACGGCGATATGTCCGGAGGGTTTGCACCTATTGCGGATGTTCCAAAAACAAAATTATTTGCGTTTGCTCGTTGGATGAATGTCAATCGAGAAGTAAAAAATGCAATTCCTGAAGCTATTATTCTAAAGAAACCAGGAGCAGAATTAGCAATTGACCCTAAAACAGGAAAACCTCTAATTGCAGAGGATGCACTTATGCCATACGAATTTTTAGACGAAATCATTTGGAGAGTAGAAAACAAAAACGAAGGTTATCAAGATTTACTGGAAAAAGAGTTCGTTTATGAAAAGCATAACAGTGTATCTAAAGAGCAAAAAATCGAGTGGTTGGACAAATTCTTTAGACGAATGTCAACAGCATTGTATAAGTGGTCAATTTTGCCACCATCTGTAATTGTAGAATCACGTTCTATAAACAAGTATGACTACAGACAACCTATAACATCCGGAAGAATTAACTATAAGGGAGTTAAAGACGAACACATAAAAGATGTTTTAGCCGAACTTTAAAAGTTTTAGTTATACATGCTAACGCCGGATGTAATATGCTTTATTTGGCGCTTCATTTCTTCGGCTTTATCATTCAAATTTTCTTTTTGATAAATTTCCATTGCTGTTTTATAATTTTCTTCTGCTAGTTTTAGATAATCAGGGTTATCATATCCGGACATTAATTGCAAAGTTTGTGCTAATAAAACGTAAGCTTCCGGCTTATTTGGATTTATGTTTACTGCCGATTCAAAACATTCTTTTGAATCAATAATATGACCTTCTATATGATTCTTATATCCCTCAAGAATTTTCATCGGGTATGCAAAAAGGTTTTGCGTATCAAAAATTTTGAGTTCCAAAAGAAAACATATTTCTAAAATATCTTTATCTTGATACATATCAGTAAATCTAAAATGTGAGATAAAATATTTTGGGAAAATAGAATCTATACGTTTAAGGATTTCTGTTTTCTTGTTATCATCTCCGGCAATTTCATATATATTTGCTTCTTTTAACAATTTTATTGGATTGTCTGGATCTATTGTATCAATGGAATCTAACAACTTCAAACCCTTTGCAAGTTCATCATCAGCAAGCAATACTGCAACCTCTTGAAACAAAAATTGTAGAGTTTTATACTTGTTATTATTAAAAATACCAAGTATATAATCTTTTGCTTCATCCATTTTATTTAAAAATACCAGTGATAAGAATACAATTTTTTGTATTTCAAAATCACATGGAGTTTTCTCCAAAAGTTTTGCAGCATCAGATATTGACTCCATAAAACAGCCCGTTTCAAAGTTCAAAAAAATACGTTCTTTATATGCAGCCTCTTTTTTTACACAATG
Source organism: uncultured bacterium (assembly GCA_900549855.1). Classification (GTDB taxonomy): domain Bacteria; phylum Cyanobacteriota; class Vampirovibrionia; order Gastranaerophilales; family Gastranaerophilaceae; genus CAG-196. The sequence continues at coordinate 19,951 of URPS01000018.1, forward strand.
AGTTATGATGTATGTAAAATCAGAATACGCATCCTCCAGCATTAATAATTTATGACACAATTGTCCACGTTTTAAGAATGTTTCTGACGGTTTAAATTCTTCTTTAATTAGATAATTCAACTTTTCTAAAGCGGATTCAAAATTGTTATCTGCGATATCCTTATCAACAGATTTAAAGAGTAGCAAATGTTTTATATTATCTAACATTATTTGAATCCCCTAATCCGCCAAGTAAAAACTTGACCTTACACTAATATTATTTAACATAAAATCTGTTCAAAAACGAGTGCCGACTCGGCTACATAACTTTTAATGCCATTCGAATTTCTCTAAGAGCATTGGCAATATCTCTATTTGTGCTCTGTTCTTTTTTAATTTTGTCATGAGCAAACATAATAGTAGTGTGCTTTTTATTATAAAATTCTGCAATATTTACAAAACTCTGATTTGTAATTTCTCGGCATAAATAGATTGATATATGTCGAGCTATCGAAACTTTTTGCCCTCTTGCCGTTCCTTTAATATCATTTATATCAACATCAAAATAACTGGCTGTAACTCTTGCAATTTTGTCAAAGCTTACTTCTTCATCTTTTTCATCACACTTTAGAACCTCTTGGGCTAATTTTAGAGTTAGTTCTTGTTCCGTAATTTCTGCATACGCACAAACTTTTGTGAAAGCACCTTCCAATTCCCTTACGTTATTAGAAAAATTTCTTGCAATATATTTAAGAGCTTCCTCTTCAAACTGTATATCATTATCAATCGCAAGTTTTTTGATAATTTCAAATCTTGTATTTACGTCAGGTGGCATCAATTCTATCATCAAGCCCATTTCAAATCTTGAGCATAAAGCTGCAGTTAAAGTTGGAATTTCTTTAGGAACTCTATCTGACGTGATTACAATTTGTTTGCCTTTATTATAAAGACTATCAAATGTGTATTGAAGATTTTCCATTGTTTTAATTTTTGATTCAATAAATTGAATATCATCAATCAAAATAACATCAATATTTGTATATTTTCTATTAAATTTTGACATGTTTTCGATAGTATTATTTGTTTTTCTACTATTCGAAATATAATCATTAATGTAATCTTCCGTTTTGGTATATTTAACTCTCAATTTCGGATTATTAAAAATAATATAATGCCCAATTGCTTGCATTAGGTGAGTTTTTCCTAAACCGGAATTGCCATATATAAAAAGCGGATTGTATTTTCCTGCGGGATTTTTAGCAACAGCCATTGCAGCAGAATAAGCAAACTTGCTATTTTCACCTTGCACAAAATTCTCAAATTTGTATTTCAAATTAAGATTTGCTGCAGATTGCATATTGGATAAATTTTCTATAGCCTGCTCTTTTAAAGATTTTTCACTAGCTTTTTTCTGAAGTTTTTCTGTTTCACGCTTTAATGTTTTAGCGGCATTCTCATCATAAATAATAACAAGTCTTGAATTATCATTGCCGGAAACTCTTTTCAAGGCTTCAACCATCTGAGAATAATGGTTTTTACGTAATAAGTCACGTCCCATCATTTGACCGGTTACAACAGTCAAAACACCTTTATCATAACCCGAAACTTCAAGCGGATATACCCAAGGATGAGCATTTTCAGGCAAAGAACCAATTATTTCTTCTTTAACTTGTTCCCAAAAACGCTTTAACTCAATATTTTCCATACAACTCTAGATTTGTGATAACTAATAAATAAAAAAGGCGACACCCAGATTCGAACTGGGGGATAAAAGCTTTGCAGGCTTCTGCCTTACCACTTGGCCATGTCGCCGTAAGAACATAATAAAATAAACAAGAATGTTTTGCAAGTCATTAGTTAATAAATTATATATAAATTAAAAAACGGCTTGTTAATAAACAAACCGTTTTTATAAAACTTATACCTTGCGTTTACGAGCTGCTTCAGATTTGCGTTTTCTCTTTACGCTTGGCTTTTCATATCTTTCACGTTTTTTAACTTCTGATAAGATGCCGGCTTTTTGAATTTTCTTTTTGAATCTTCTTAAAGCGCTTTCGATGCTTTCGTTTTCGCCAACTTTAACTTCTGCCATTTATATTTTCACCACCTTTATTATCTATGTGTCACAGGTTCATATTAAAATAAACAAAAATAAATTTCAAGTATTAATTCACGAAAACTTAATATTGATAAGTCGTTTAGCGTTTTTATTTGTTAAAAACTATCATTTCACACTTTTTGCAATCAAAACCAAGTGGATAAGTCTTGCCAAACTCATCTCTTAAGAGAAGTGATTTTGATGATTTACACATATTTAGCGCATATTTTATACAATGTTTTGTTCTCATTAATTCAATTTTTCTATCTGGAAGCTTTGTTTCCATTGATTTTTCAAGAACTTTACAATCACATTTTTTATAAAAAGCTTCTGCAGAAGCATTATGTACATTTGCTCTATAATCCACTTCTTGTTTGTAATACGGTGTGTAATTTAGAGGTTTTTGAACATCCCTTTTATAACTATCCAAACGCATTTGAGTCAATTGTTCAAACAAATTACGCCTAATTTCGTTTATAGCACTTATTGGTAAAAACGGTAATTCTGATTTTACTTCAAATTTTTCTATATAAAAATCGCTATCACCTGTTTTTGACATTTGTTTTATAAAATTCTCTTTCATTTTTTCTGCATTTTTAGCTTTTTCTCCATTTGGAATTTGATATTTTATTTGAATATTATCTTCATCCACTACATTTATATATCCATCTAAGAATTCAATGTTAATCGCTATTTGCCTTTTACATTTTTGAGATAATAATTTTTCAAACTCCACATCTTGATTGCGAAATATTTCAGTTCCGATTTTAAACGGACATGGCTTGTTTGGATAAATATAATCGTTTTCAATTTTATTTATCAAAATGCCGTTTATACCATCCGTTAAACCATCTTGAGCAGTCAATTGTATTTTTGTAGCAATTTTAAATTTTCCATTTTTAATATCGACTATTTTTCCTATAAATTCACCTCTGGATTTAGGTGATACAAAATTAAAACAATCTTTTCTTTTTTCTAAAAAATAGTCCGTAAAACCTCTGTTGAAACTTTTTTCTGGATTAGGTATAAAGGAATATCTGCATTTACCGGATGAAGATTTTGTAGAAATCTTATCAAGTTCTTGTCTATAATATGCAGTAATATTTTTAACGTACCCGATTTCTTTTAATCGTCCTTCTATTTTAAAGGAATAAACTCCTGCCTCAACCATTTCTTGAAGTTTTTCAGAGGTATTAAAATCTTTCAAACAAAGAGCATGAATATCTTTTGCAATAATTTTACCATCAGTTGTTTCAATAGTATATTTTTTTCTGCAAGGCTGAGCGCATTCTCCTTTATTAGCAGAACGTCCTCCGATATATTGGCTCAAATAACATTGCCCGCTATAAGATACGCAAAGTGCACCATGACAAAAAGCTTCAAGTTCAAGTGTCGGATTTGCTTTGTGTATTTCCGCAATTTGTTTGAGTGAAAGTTCTCGAGCTAAAACGACTCTTGATGCACCAAGCTTATTAAAAAAAGAAACTTTCTCAACAGTTCTATTGTCAGCCTGTGTACTGATATGGATAGGTATTTTGCAATCTTTAGTGTTCTTGAGTTTTTCAATCAAACCCATATCCTGAACGATTACAGCATCAACACCAATTTCATCAAGTTGCTTTACGAGTTCTACTGCTTCTTCTAATTCTTTATCAGTAAGAATTGTGTTCACTGTAACAAAAACTTTTGCCCAAAATTTATGCGCATATTTAACAATTTCTTTTATATCATTTAAAGAATTCGGCGCATTTTTTCTTGCTCCAAAAGATGTTGCTCCGATATAGATAGCATCCGCCCCGCAATCTATAGCAGCAAAAGCAATTTCTTTGTTTTTTGCAGGTGCAAGTAATTCTGTTTTATAATTTTTAAGATTTTCCATGCCGGTTCTTGCTTAGCCCATTCTTTTACCAAAAATACTTTTTAAGAATTGCATAATTCCCATTCCATTTTCGGCACGGTCTTTTATCTTATCATAATTCTTTTGTACAAATTCATTTCTTGGATCAATTTCTTTAAGCCTATCCATATATTCAATTGCACCATAATTATCACCGATAGATTCTCTAAAATCTGCAAGTTTTTCCAGCGCCAACCTGTTTTTAGGGTCAATATCAGCTAGTCTTTCATAGAACTCACTGGCTTTCGTCTTATCGCCTTCCGCTTCTAATAAAGCTGCAATGGTTTCAATTAAATCAACATTTTTGTCATCAAATCTGTGTGCTGTCAAATATTCATTAAGCGCAACATCCTTTTCGCCCCTTATAATATTGAATTTACCCCAATTTAAGTGTTCATTAAAAGAATCGCCTTGTTTTTCAAATATTAATGCACGCATTTGATAAATCAAAGGAGAGTTTGGCTCAATTTTTGCATACTCATCAATTTCTTTGAAAGCTTCTTCAAACATATCTTTTTGGAAATAATACTGGGCAAGCAAAGAATGGAAAACTTTTTCTTTAGAATATTTATCCTTAATTTTCATAAGAATATCATATCCTTCATCATTTCTACCCAAATCGAACAACGCTCTTGCTTTTGTTAAATCATTTTGTGCAAGCTCAAGCGCTTTTTCTGGTTGAGAATTTCTTATATAATATCCGGCAAGAATTTCTTCAAAATCCTTAAAACCTTGTTCATTTCTTCCTCTTTCAAGAATATGAATTGCAGATGTTATACCTTCTGTCTTTTCAAGAAGTTCTGCAAGCTTTAAATAAATTACAGGATTTTTTTCATCATAATCAGAAATTTTTAAATACTCGTCAACAGCTTCATTCAATTTACCTTGACCTTCGCAAAGCCCTGCGTATAAATATCTCGCAGGCAAAGATTCTTGCGGATCTTTTGCATGGTCAATTGCTTTTTTGAAATCATTTTTTGCATGGCTCATTTGTTGCTGCAAAGCGTGCATATTTCCTCTTAGCAAATAATATTTGAACTTATCTTCATTTATAAATAAGTCTATTAATTGTTCGTGTGCAAGAATATTTGGAGGGTCAATTTCAAGAATTTTTCCATAATAAATCTTTGCATCATCTTTCTTATCCAAAATCAAAGCTATATGCCCAAGTTTAGTTAATAATTCAACATCACCCTGCTTGTTTGCAAGCTGTTTTTTATACTCAACATAAGCTTCTTCAAATTTTTCATCTTGTTCAAGTTGTTCTGCTAAATTCATTATAATCTCCTAGTTAAATTTATTTTGGGCAGCCGCCATTCCTTCTTTAAAATAACACTGAATTCCTTCTTTTGCTTTTGATAAAGCCACTTTTAGCGTATCAAGTTCTTCTTTAGAAAAATTTTGTAATACAAAAACTTCTGACGGTAAATTAGGCTGCGGACCGATTCCTATTTTTAATCTTGCGACATTTTTTGTACCGAGATGTTGAATAACGGATTTAATTCCGTTATGTCCGCCATCAGAGCCATTTGGGCGAAATCTAATTTTACCGATTTCTAATGACAAGTCATCATACACAATCAAGACATCGCTTATATCTATTTTATAATAATCTATAACAGCACGCACTGCCTCGCCGGATAAATTCATAAAAGTGGTTGGTTTGATTAATAAATAATCCTCTTGTGGAGTTCTTAGATTTGTCATTAGACATTTTAATCTGGAATTTTCTCTAAAATTAAGATTTTCATTCAGAGCAAAACTGTCTATCAGCATAAAACCTGCATTATGCCGTGTGAAAGTATATTTATCTCCAATATTTCCTAAACCTGCGATTAATTTCATCTCTAAGCCCTAAAATCCTTTAAAAAATGTTCTACCTTATTGTCATTATATCCATAAATTGAGCGGTTGCATTTCGTGTTAGGAGTGACAATTTCTCTAAGAGTTCTTAGTAATACTGATGTAATAGATTCGTCATTAGTAGCTTCAATTCCATCTGTTGTAGACCTATATAGAAATTCATTTCCAACATAATCATCATAAACATCATCTATAGCAACATAGTGAGGATTTTTTCGATTACAAGTATCAATAACATCTCCTCTATCGTGCAAAGAAAATTGATATCCTTTTGTATATTCAGCACCAGTTTTAGTCTTTTGTCCAAACTGTTGCGTTAATGTTGTAGTTAACGCTAAATAGTTTTTATCAAAGTTTGAAGTTAGCTTATTTAATAAACCCTGCAATTCTTCAAGTTTATTTTCTTGCATACAATTCCATGTAAAATCTTTCCAATAATCACTTACAGATGTATTATATTTGCAGTCGTACTTTGGCAATTTTGATTTAAAATTTGTATTGTTTGTTTGTGTTGTGATTGGCGATACTTTCATTCCTATTTACTCCTTATTGCGATACCTCTCTCACCTAATTAAATAGTATAAAAATTTTATCTAAATCTTCTCATGTTTTTCATCATCTGATGCGCAGTAAGTTTTGCTCCTGCATGTCCCATTTTACCCATCATAGAACCCATATTCTTTTTGACATCAGAAAAACCCTTCATCATTTTTCGCATTTGTTCAAATTGGTTTATAAACACATTCAAATCATGAAGCGGAATTCCGGAACCTTCTGAAATTCTTTTCTTACGAGATGAATTCATTAATTCAGGATGTTCTCTTTCTTCCGGAGTCATACTCTGAATAAATACTTCTATCTTTTTAAACTGCTTTTCACCTTCGTGGGAAATTCTTTGTCTATCATCTTTTGACATTTTAATTCCTGGAATCATGCCCAAAAGTTGATCCATTGAACCAAACATTTTCATTTGAGATTGCATTTTTAAGAAATCATTGAAAGAAAATTCAGCTTTTGCCATTTTCTTTTCCATCTCTTTGGCTGTTTTTTCGTCAAAAACTTCTTGTGCACGTTCTACTAACGAAACAATGTCGCCCATACCTAAAATTCTTGTTGCCATTCTTTCCGGATAAAAATCTTCAAGAGCGTTTAATTTCTCACCTGTACCTGTTAATTTTATCGGTTTATGTGTGCAATAAACAACACTTAACGCAGCACCACCACGAGAGTCGCCGTCTAATTTTGTTAGAACTAAACCGGTTACACCTAGTTGAGCATCAAAGTTTTCTGCCACATTTACAGCTTCTTGCCCCGTCATAGAATCAATTACAAGAAGTTTTTCAGCAGGATGAAAAACTCTATCAATAAGCAATAACTCTGCCATCATATCCGTATCAATTTGCAAACGTCCTGCTGTATCCAAGATTAAGGTATTAAACCCCTTATCTTTTGCATAATTGATTGCATTCGTAATTATTGATTGAACATCTTGTGAATTTTCTTCTGCATAAACTTCTGTTTTAATTTGTTCACCTAATGCCTTTAACTGCGTTATCGCAGCAGGTCTATAAACATCACACCCAACCAAAAGAGGGTTTCTGCCTTCTTTTTTTAGTTTTACGGCTAACTTTGCAGAAGATGTAGTTTTACCACTACCTTGAAGCCCTAACATCATAATTAAGTTTGGATGACCGGAAAAATCAAGCGGCGATGTTTCTTTGCCTAAAAGTTCAATAAGTTCATCATGTACAATTTTAATTAACTGCTGAGATGGGTTTACACCTTGCAGAACATTTTCACCTTCGGCTTTGTCTTTTATATTAGAAATAAAAGCCTTTACAACTCGCAAGTTAACGTCAGCTTCCAGAAGCGCACGTCTTATTTCACGCAAAGCCTCTTGCATGTTTTCTTGCGTAAGTTCCTTTTGTCCTGCTGTTTTTGCAATAATATCTTGTAGTTTATCTGATAACGAATCGAACATTTATTAATCCCTTTATAAAAATACAAAGGAATTATACCATAAACAAGCAACTATGCGAATATATTCATAGTTCTTTCAGTGTTATCATTCTTTACTGTTTCAATACCTTTAATCATTGTATTGATTGCAGATTGTTCTGTTTCAAGGTTTTTCATTCTAGTATCAATTCTGGATTCTTTTTCACTAATAATACTTTTTTCGTACTCATATTCTGTCAAAGCTTCATTTTGGTAATCAGAATCATTTACAGAAAAGATATTATCAACGTTGGATGCGATACTTTCATCATAAACATAGTATTGCTTACCTTTTTCATCCGTATCTTCAGACATTGTAGTAATGTAATACATATTGTTTTGCAACATTTGGTTCAAATAATCATTATCTTCTACTGAATCATTTTGAACCCAACCTTTTTCTGCAATAGCACTAAAGATTTGGTCATAAAATTTGATATTGCTTTCTTGTTCGGAAGTTAATGCTTGGTTATCTGTATTAACAGCAGCTTTGTAACTTGCTTGAGCCGCATCATAACGTTTTTGCCAATCATCATGCTGAGTTTTCCAATTTTGCCAAGCTGCAGAATTTTGATCTCGTGTGTAATAAACTTTTGTACCATTAGTGGTTGTCGTGTAACTTTCTTGACCGGCTTTTGCAGTATTACTTTCATAAGCACCTAGTACTGTGTTCAAAATAGTACTTAAGTTTACTTTATAATTGCTACCATCTTTTTTTATACCGGCAACGCCGCTTTCTAAGCCTTGTTTATCAGCATCACTATCACCACCAAAATAATGTCCATTATCATCTATATAGTTTTTGCAAGCAGTTTTCAAACTTTCATAATCACTATCTGTAAGATAATATTTCATATTTTCTGCAACACCATTCAATAAGCTAGTTAAAGAGCTTTTTGCCGTTGCAGCATTACTGCCTAAATCTTGCCAAGCGCTAGTATTATCATATAATTTCCCTATATCATAAGAAACTCCATTAGCGTTGACTTTATTTGCATGAGCGAAAAATTTGCTAGCAGTATCTTTTGAAACAGGTTCTTTTAATTTATCACCTTCCTTTTTTAAAGTGTTTATATTTGCAGCTGCGGTATCAAGTGCTGCACTGGTAGAATTTGCATTTTCAATTGTTTCAGCAGAAATACCAGTAAGAGATGCTAAAATCTTAGTTCTATTTGTAGTCCAGTTACCACCAGCCTTACCATCTGCTGATATCATTTCAGCATATTTCAAATATTTACTATCAATAACAACTTTTCCATCATTATTGGTAATCAAATATGGTTTGTTTTGGTTTGCATTTCCGGGACGCATCAAGTTTGAGTAACTTAAATCCATGTAAGTAACTCCGGAATTGTTAGACATTTTTAATTTTTTAGTACTTAAAGCATTTTGATAATTTTTGGTAACTCTTTGCATATCCCTAGATAGAGAAGTTTTTTGCATAGACAAGTTTTCTAGCTGCCACCCGATATCGTTTTTTCGAGTGGTGAGCTGCAATAATCTAACTTGTGATGCTGCCATTCCCATTTTGAGTTCCGCTTTCCTTTATAGTTTTCCCTTGTTTACTATGTATTACGGCATTTTTTAGAAAAACTTTAGGATTTAGAGTAAAAGTTTTACAAAAGTTTACAATTCACCTCCCTATTCATGGAGGTGATAGTTTGCCTATTTAAGCAAAAGACGCTCGGAATAAATTCCGAGCGTCTTTGTGTTGTTTGTAAAATAAAGTTTTAGTTATGTAGGATTTTCACCCTTTAGCTTAACCCTAAGCTTCTTTGTTTTTTGATGATGCGATACCATATAATGCTGCGGCACCAATTACAGCGCCTATTCCAGCTGCTAACCAAGTATTTGTACCGCCTTTTTTGAACTTAGACGCAAGTTCTGTAGCACCCTTTTGTAGTTTTTCTCTAGCTGCTGCTAATTCTTTTTCTACTACTTCCTTGGCTGCTGTATTAGCTGTACCACCCTTTTCTAAAGCTTTGTCATAAGCAGCTTGGGCATTTGTAATATTTTTTTCAAATGTTGAACCTTCTAAGGCTTTATTAACTTTTGCTGTAATTTCGCTATCTGAAACAGGTGTTTCTGCTTTTACTAACTGAGGGAATTTTTTCTTGAATTTTGCTAGTGTACTCTTCAATTCGCCAGCCTTGTATGCTTCACGTTTTTTTGAATAAACACCACTCAAGTAGCTATTGTCTTTTGCTTTTGCAATTTTGTCCATAGTAGGTTCATATTTTTGAGCGATTTTAATTCTCTTAGAAATTACGTTTTCTAATTTCTCTGGAGTACATCCGTATTCAGCAGTTAAGTCACTTACTAAGTCAGCTTTAACTTTTTTAGGGACTTTTCTATCACCAGAGATGATATCTAATTCACGTCTGTATTGTTTGCTTGTTTTTGTAATTACATCTTTGTAATCAGTTGCACTTGCTGCTGTTAACTGAGCTGGGTCAATCTTGATTTTACCTAACTTATCAGTGTTTTCGATGTATTGTTTCATATTTTCTAATTGTTGCATTGTCAATTCGTGAGCTTTAGTTCTCATTGCTTTTGCAGCTTTTGCATTTGAAACATCATACTTTCCGGTTGCTTTCAATTCATTTTGATAAAAATTATTCATATCTTGATAAATTAATGATTTCTTTCCGGTAGCATCATTCATAGCAAAGTAACTCTTTAATGATACAGCAGGCTTAGTTCCTGTACCAGCTGCTCTTCTATAATCTGCTTCCCATTGAGTAATCTTGTTAGCATAATTAGCATTAGTAGCTTCCATTTTTTTGCTCAAAATGTGGTACTGACCGGATTTATCGGTATACATATCCTTAAGCTTGTTTCTGTATTCGTCACGAATAGCATTGTATTCGGATTTCTTTTTCTTAGGAAGATCTACGTCATCCCAAGATGGAATTGTTGTTCCAGCACCTTTGCCGGCTGTTTTCTTTTCAGCTTTAAATAATCTATCGAATTCAGCCTGTCTGGCATCTTTTGCTTTTTGCAAATCTACTGCTTCTTTTGCATCTTCTGCTAATGTTTTTTCTGGAACATTTTTTAATTTTGCTTCTAAATCAGCTACAGCCTTTGCGTCATTTTTTACGCTTTCCCAAGATGCAGGTTCTGCTTTTGTAGAAAAATCTGTAGTATCCTTAGCTTCGTTTACAATTGCTTCCCAAGATGTAGGTTTTTTAAGTGCATTGTTCACAAGTGCACCTACAACACCACCACCAACAACACCACCTGCTACATAAGGTGCAGTTGATTTCTTTTGTTGAACTTGTGGCTGCAATTGTGGTTGAATTGTTAATTCGTCTGACATAACTAATTACTCCTATATTTTACAACTAACTTTTCTTTTTATTTTTAGCCTTTACTAGCCATTGTAATCCCATAAATCTTTACATCTTTTCTGGTCTTATATATCTAAACACACAAACGAAATAAAAATTGCTATTTATACGCAGTGTTTTCTTTGTAAAAAATATATAAAATCCTTAAAACTATTATACGGACTGATTTGTAGCTTGCAAATTTATATTTACAAAAGTTAACAAATGGGGTGAATGGTGAGTAGTGAATGGTGAATGGGGGGACTCTATTGTTCCATGCTTCGCCCTTGAGGGGAGAGCGGATTTTCGATAGGGCGTTAGCCCGTAAGTGCAAATAACATGTATATTTCGCAGTTCACGCTTCGCCCTTGAGAGGAGAGCGGATTTTCGGTAGGGCGTTAGCCCGTAAGGTGGAGGTCAGACGTTACTCTGCCGACACCCCGAATAATCCAAGACAAGCTGGGCGGAGCCCTGATGAGGGTGGATATGGATTTATGTAAATATTACAATTTTATTTGTCGTAAAGAATGTTAACATACCCAGAGGGCTAATCCCCTCACCCGAATTTCTAAGCTCACTAACGTTCTCTAAGAAATTCTGCCCTCTCCCACAAGGGGCGAGGGAATAGAAACGCAATCTAGTAACTTTTCTACGTACGTAGTACCTCCCACAAGGGGCGAGGGTGTTAAGCGTTAACAATGTAAAAACAAAACCCCTGCGAAATATATATCTCCCGCAGGGTTTTCATTAGTTCAGTATTACTCAATTATTTTTTAGAGAATAGAGATTTCCAGAAGCCAACTTCATCGTTTACGGCTTTTTTAGTATTATCTCTTTTTGCTTGAGCTTGTTCTCTTTGTTTCTTAGCAGCTGCTTTTTGAGCTTCTTGTTTTTTCTTCAATTCAGCTTTCTTTTGAGCATTGGCTTTCTTTTGAGCTTCTGCTTGAGAATTAATTTGTTTTTCTTTCTTAGTAATTGGAGAAATCAAATTATCAACATAATTTTGGATTTTTGATTCTGCTGCATTAGCTGCTAAAGAACCAGTGATTGCGACAATTGCAAATATTGCTAAAAACTTTTTCATTCTTCAATCCTTTCTATTTTTTCAATGATTTCCAATAATCTGTTTCTGCCTTAATAGCATCTTTTGCTGCTTGATGTCTTGCTTGAGCATCTTTCTTTTGTTGTTCTATTTTTGCTTGACGTTCAGCTTGTTGTTTTTTTAATTCTGCTTGTTTTGCTTCATTAGCTTTTTGTTGTGCTTCAATTTTAGAGTTTAATTCTTTTTCTTTTTGAGTAACAGGAGCAAGTTTCTTGTTTACATAATTTTCCAATCTAGATTCTGCAGCTGTTGCAGCAAGTGATGAAACTAATGCTAATACAGCAAATATTGATAACAATTTTTTCATAATAAAACTCCTTTCTTAACTGAAAAATATTAAACCACGGATTTAATTTTTTCTCAATACAATATTACATTATATTACCATGTTTACCTCATCATATTTTTAAAGTATAATGTAAACATGAGTGTAGAATTATTAGGATATAGTATAGACGATTATTCGTTTGATGAAGCCGTTTTGAAGGCTAAAGAACTTATTGACAGCGATAAAGTTTCACAGGTTATAACTATTAACCCAGAAATGTTTCAGACTGCGGATAGCGATTCTTATTTTGCAAACATTGTAAGAGAAGCTGAAATGGTTATTCCTGACGGTGTTGGTATAAAAATTGGGCTAAAGTTGACCGGTAAGAATGTGGCAAGAATTCCAGGAATTGATTTTGCAAAAAAACTTCTTAAAGAAGCAGCTTTGAGCAATATTCCTGTTGCAATTATCGGCTCTAAAGAAGAAGTTATCACAAAAGCTATTGAAAATTTGCAGAATGAAATTAGCGGACTAAATATTGTATATTATCATAACGGTTATTTTGATAATGATGAAGAAATTTATTCTGAGCTTAGAAATCATTCTCCGAAATTGATTCTTATTGCAATGGGATCTCCTAGACAAGAGAAATTTATTTATGAGGCTAAAAAGAAGCTTAATCCGGCATTAATGGTTGGTATAGGAGGCAGTCTTGACGTTTGGTCAGGTTATGTAAAGCGTGCACCTAAAATATATCAAATCTTAGGATTAGAGTGGTTGTACAGAACAGTTACTCAACCTTCCAGATTCAAAAGAATTTTTCCTACTTTACCATTATTTTTGATAAGAGTTTTAAATTATAAAGAAAAAATATAAGAGGATATATGTTAACAGAAATTGAAATAAAAGAGCTTAAAGAAGCTGCGACAGAAGTTAGAAGAAATATTGTAAAGATGGTACATAATTCAAAATCCGGTCATCCGGGAGGTTCTCTATCCGGTGCTGATATTTTGACAGTTCTTTACAAGAAATCTTTGAATATTCCATCAGAATGGGATAAGTCTGCTGATTTTGAAAACCGTGACAGATTTATTTTGTCAAAAGGTCATGCTTCACCTCTTTTATATTCAATTTTGGCGATGAAAGGTATTATTCCAAAAGAAGAATTAATGACTTTCAGAAAATTTCATTCCAAATTGCAGGGACACCCTGCAAAGCACTATTTGGCAGGAATTGAAACTTCTACCGGTTCTTTAGGACAAGGTTTGTCAATCGGATGCGGTATGGCAGAAGGCTTGAAGCTAAAACAAAACCCTGCCAATGTTGTTGTATATACAGGTGATGGTGAACTTCAAGAAGGCTCTTGCTGGGAAGCATTTATGCAAGCGGCTCACAGAAAGCTCGATAACTTGATTGCAATTATCGATAGAAATAAATTACAGATTGATGGCTGTACTGAAAATGTTATGGCGCTTGATAATTTGGCTGATAAATTGCGAGCTTTCAATTGGGAAGTTATAGAAATTAACGGTCATGATTATAATGAAATTTATGAAGCTGTAGAGGCAGCTAAAAAAGCTGATAGACCTTGTGCAATAATTGCTCATACAACAAAAGGTAAAGGTGTATCATTTATGGAAAATCAAGCAGGATGGCATGGAAAAGCTCCTAGTGATGAACAATTAGCACAAGCTTTGGCAGAATTGGGAGAATAATTATGATAAAAACATGCCCTTTTGCAGAAAACAGAGTTTGTAATGACGAATGCCCTCTTTATGTATCACCGGATGAATTAAACGAATTTGTAACGGCAAGATTGTCTTCTATTGGCGTAATCGATCGTGCAGAAGGCGAATGCTCCTTAAAAATGATTGCTTTAAGTCAAAGTAGAAGTATTTTTGAAAATACAAAAACTAGGGGGTAAATCAAAGGGATAAACCAAAGTATAACATTTTGCCCCTCTCCAAGGGGGAGGGTAGAATTTCTTGGGGAACGTAAGTGAGCCTAGAAATTCGGGTGGGGGCTAGTTTGTTTATATAAAGTTAATTTTTGTAAAATTTGCATCAAACAACAGCAAAAAAAGCTTTCATTTTGTTTTAAATTGTGTATAATAGAACAAAGAAAGAAAAAGATTTATGATACAAAATATTACAACCTCACAAATTAAAAAACCAACAAATATATGTGAAGATATAGAGCATTATTTACAAGTTATTTTTGAAAAAGAGCTAAAAGCAGAAGGTTCCATTTTAGTAAGTTATACTCCGTTTGTAATCAAGAAAATTGCGGCATACTTATCAGGTAGAATTAAAATGCCGGCATCAATTGGTATCGCCGGTGAAACTGCGAGCGGTAAGTCAACTATTACAATGGATTTAATTGACACAATAGAATCTTTCGCAACTGAATTCAATATTGATGATGTTATCACTCGTGTTAATACAGATGATTATTATTATGATCGTTCAGAAATGGTAAAAGCTGCCGGAAGCTTTTCAGAATTTGCAAAACATTATGATTTAGATGTGCCACAAGCTTTAGAATTGGAATTGATGAGCAAACATATCAAGGAATTATTGTCAGGAAAAGTTACTTATCTTCCAAAATATGACATGAGCGGCACTGCTATTCGACATGATAATTATCAATTGGCTAAACCTTCTAAAATTATTATTTCAGAAGGTTTATTTACGCTTACAGAAAAAGTTAAAGATGCGTTTGATTTTAAAATATATGTTGATATAGCAGAAGATATTAAAAAAGAGCGTTTTTATGTAAGAGCAAAGGAACGTGATTTGGGCGATTCTGCAGATTTCATTTATAAAAATGCTAACGAGAAAGCAGAAGTTAATATCAGACCTTGTAAAGCGCATGCTGATATTGTTCTTTCCGGTTCTGCCGATAGAATTAAGTATAAAAATTTCTTGAATAAGATTATTAGAGTTATTCAGGATTTGTATTTTCAGGATTAGATATAGAAGTTGTTAAACAGCTGGATTCCTCACGCTAATCACATTCAGGATGACTAGGCGCAAAACTACCAGCTTGGTGTCACTTTGTGGTTCATTTTGACTTAATAAAATCTACATTTTGTATCTTACTTATTCTCTTTCAGCCATTTCTCATACAAATCTGGGCGTTTATTCTTTGTTCGTTGAATTTTCTGTTCCATTCTAAACTCGTTTATCAACTTGTGATTTCCGTTTAGTAATACATCGGGAACCTTTAACCCCATATATTCACGAGGTTTTGTATATTGCGGATATTCTAATAAACCATCGGAAAAACTATCATCGTGCGCAGATTCTATTTTGCCAAGTGTACCCTCTATCTTTCTGGAAACACTGTCTATGACACATAGAGCAGGCAATTCACCACCTGTTAGTACAAAATCTCCTATAGAAATTTCTCGTGGCTGGATTATTGTTCTAATTCTTTCATCAAAGCCTTCATAATGTCCGCATAGAATTATGATTTGGTTATAATTTGCTAACTCATTTGAAATTTGATCAGTGAAAGGTTCTCCTTGCGGAGTCATCATTAGCGTAATACTATT
The DNA here is from genome assembly GCA_900549855.1 of uncultured bacterium. GTDB lineage: Bacteria > Cyanobacteriota > Vampirovibrionia > Gastranaerophilales > Gastranaerophilaceae > CAG-196. The sequence continues at coordinate 36,041 of URPS01000018.1, forward strand.
TTCTAACTTTTTAACAGAATTATAAGCATCAATATACGGTTGAGGCATAAGCACCATGCCAGCCCCTCCGCCATAAGGAGTGTCATCTACTTTTTTGTGTTTATCAAGCGTAAAATCTCGAGGATTTACAGCATTAACTTCAAACACACCTTCATCTGTAGCACGTTTCATTATGCTAAAATCCAAATGAGAATTAATTAATTCCGGAAAAAGTGTCAGAACATCAAATCTCATGAAAGTAATCCTTCAAGATTATTGATTTGAATTTTTCTGTTTTTAATATCTACAGACAATACGATAGCTTTTACAAACGGTACTAAGCAAATCTTTTTATCAAGATTCTTTACAGATAAAAGATCGCTAGCTCCGTTATTGGATACACCAACAACTGCTCCGACTTTTTTATCTCCATCAAAGACATCTAGACCAACCAATTCATCAATCAAAAATTCATCTTCTTCTAGAAAATCTCTTGCAACATCTTCTGTAACAAAAATCAGATGTCCTTTGTACGCTAAAATATCATTTAAAGTGTCAATTCCTTTAAACTTTATAATTCCACTTTTTGGAGTGAATCTTAATTTAGCAATCGTTAGTTCTTTATATTCGCCATCAATTTGTACAAAAACGGTCTTCAAACTGGACAAAAACTCTTCACGATTCTTCGAATAACCGAGCTTTGCCTCGCCTTGCACTCCATGGAAATTAAGAATTTTACCTACAGAAACAAAATTATTCTTCATCTTCTTTCTTCTTAGGTTTTCTTCCACGTTTTGGCTTTTCAGGAACTATTTCTTCTACTGGAGCTTCGGCTGCTGCAACTTCTTCTTTAACTTCTTCAGTTGCTACTGCTTTTTCTTCTACAGCAACTACAGTTTTTTCTTCTGAAGATGGTTTTGTATGTTTTGCAACCATATAATCTGCCGGTTTGTCAGCTCTATCTTCATTCCATCTATCTAAGCCTAATTGTGCTCTTATTAACTTGATACCTACGTGAACTCTCCACTCATCCATCTTCAACTGAGCTGCAATGATTTTATGGCAGCCAATTGGAGGTAATGGTAATAATGGTTCATATAAAGCTTTTATTGCCATCATTTGATCTGGAGAGATTGCCAATTTACGTTTTGGGAACGGCAATTTAGGCAACATCATTTTCTGACGAACCAAATTAATTCCGAAAAATACTTTTTGTGGTTCAATACCTAATTTTGCACCGATTACTTCATGACAATCAGGGTTTGGCAATGGAAGCATTGTCTTGTATAAAATTTCAATTTGTTCCAATTGTTCTTTACTGATAAGCAATGGTCTTGCAGGTTTTGCAGGACGTTTTTGCATAGGTCTTCTTTGTTGAGGTCTTCCACTAGCATAGTTGTTACGGAATCCGCCTCTGTTATCAGGTCTGCGTTGTTGATATCCGCCTTGCTGACGGTTATCACGTCTTTGGTAACCACCTTGTTGGCGATTATCTCTATTGTATCCGCCATCTCTATTGTAGCTGTTATAACCATTGTTATCACGGTTATAGCCGCCATCACGATTGTAGTTATCACGTCTTTGATAATTGTTTTGATATCCACCATCTTGATTGCGGTTGTAATTATTATTTCTGTAACCGCCTTGTTGTGGTCTATCATAGCTTCTTGGTCTTGATTCAGAAGAATATGAGCTATAAGAACTATAGCTTTGCATAGGTTTTTCTTCTGTAGACTCACTTCCCTTATCTGCATAAAGACAATTAGGACATATCACTCTTTTGGGGTTCTTTGTTTCAAATTCCGCACCACACTTAATGCACTTGTTTACATACATAATAAAAGCCTCTTAACCAATTAATAATAAAAAATTCACTACTTATATACAATCCTATCAATAAAAATAATATGAGATTCATCAAAAAATCTAGAGTTATATTTTCAACTCTATGCACACATTATAATATAATACCCATGAAAATGCAAGTTTTATCAAGATTAAGCATTCTTTTTAGCACTACTGTTTGTATAATGGTCTGTAATTGCACCCATAATCAAACCACCGATTGCCATCGGAATCATATTTAACAATCCAATCGGTTTAAATTTACCGGCTGTCATTATACTTTCTATTAAGCCGCATCCTGCACCAAGTAATGCTCCATATTTTTTACCAGTATTTGAATCATAATAAGTTCTGCCTTTATTTGACAATGCAACAGAATCGCCATTCATTACTGCGTTACGAACACCTACCTGAGCTGTATAATCTGCTGTTTTCTGAGCTTTTTTGTTTCTAATATTATCTACCAGCATCCCACAACCTAATGTACAAGCTGCTGCTATAAGTGCAAATGGTATTGCGAATTTTTTAAGACGCATACCGTTTTTATTACCTTCTTTTAAAGCTTCATCAATATCTTTCATTCCGAAAGTTTTGAACATATCCTCCATGCCAGATTCTTTTAATATGGCTTTTTCATCTTTTCCAAGCGCAGGAGCTTCTTTAAAACTCAATTTACTTAACCAATGCAAAGTTGCAACACCAGCCGTTACGCCACCGGCAACAGTTCCTGCGTTTGTTTTATAATAAGGATTTCCTTGTTCTGTTCTTTCAAATTTACCTCTAAAAGCAGGTTGTTGAGTATATGAACAGTTGTTTACTGATAATGACATAATGCTACACCTTTCATCTTCACGCACACATTTAAAGTAACAAATATAAAGAAATTTGCTATTTTTTTTAATTTTTACTAGTAAAATTTACAAAACTTAAGATTGTTCATTCTTTAAATTTTCTAATTGTAGAATTTTGTCTTTTAATTCTTGAATTTCGTATTTAAGTCTGTTGATTTCGCATTTCACAGGGTCCGGGATTCTATTGTGCATAAGTATTCCATCCGGATTCATAAATTTTTGTTGAACAATTCTCCCCGGAATGCCGACTACTGTACAGTGTTCCGGCACATTATCTACAACTACAGAACCTGCTCCAATTCTCGTATTATCACCGATTGTAATATTGCCAAGCACTTTTGCACCTGCACCAATAATAACTCCATTACCAATAGTTGGGTGACGTTTACCGTGTTCATTACCCGTACCACCAAGAGTAACTTGTTGATAAATAAGCACATCATCTCCAATAATAGTAGTTTCACCGATTACGACACCTTCACCATGATCAATAAAGAATCTGCTTCCAATTTGGGCTTTTGGGTGTATTTCTATACCTGTAATAATTCTTGTAACATAAGATATAAATCTCGGTATAAAAGGAATTCCCCAATAAGCAAGTTTATGAGCTATTCGATGAGATAACAAAGCTTGTAACCCTGGGTAGCAGAAAATTACTTCAACAATATTTGTTGCAGCAGGGTCTTTTTCATAAATTACTCTAATATCTTCTTTTATTTTATTAATTGCTCGTTTAAGCATCCTTATCGCCTTTCTTGTTTATAAAGCAATTATAAGATAAGCAAATGCAATAATAAATAGTTCTTGTGGGGAGGAATTAAACCGCCCTTGTTAGGGAGGTCGCAGTCGTTCGAGCGTCAGCGAGTTACGAATGCGGGTGGGTATTGATTTCTACCAAACAGACAAGTATCTTTCCCCACTATCAGGTATAATTGCAACAATTAATCTATCCGGATATTTTTCTGCCAACACTTTTGCAGCACAAACATTAGCACCGGCAGAAATTCCACAAAAGACTCCGTGTTTTTTAGCTAATTCTATGGCTTGACTCTTAGCGTCTTCCCCTTTTACAGTTAAAACTCCATCCAAATTATTATCTTTGCAAATTTTCGGAATAAAGTTTGCACCGATACCTTGTATTGCGTGCGGACCGGCATGTCCTTCTGTAAATAATGGGCTTTCTGCAGGCTCTACACCATATACAACAGCTTCCGGATAATACTTTTTAATTCCAGTTGCAGTGCCGCCGGTTCCAATACCAGCCACTACAACAACTTCACGACCTTCAACGGCATCTTTAATTTCTTGTGCTGTTTTAGCGTGAGCTTTTGGGTTATCAGGATTTGCGAACTGCATAGGAATAAAACTGTTTGGATAAGTTTGTTTAAGTTCATTTGCTTTATCTACAGCACCCTGCATTCCCTTTTCTTTTGGAGTCAAAACAAGTTCCGCACCGTATGCCGCAATATTTTTACGACGTTCTACAGACATACTTTCCGGCATGCAAATTATTAATCTTAATCCCAATACTGCACAACACATAGCCAAACCTATTCCAGTATTGCCGCTGGTTGGTTCAATTATAACAGTGTCCTTATTGATTTCGCCTCTATCCTTTGCGCCTTTTAGCATAGAATACGACGCACGGTCTTTAACAGAGCTTGACGGATTAAAATATTCCAACTTCAAGCAGATATTGTCATTGTATTTTACAAGTGGTGTGTTTCCGATTAGTTCTAGTACGTTATTGTAAATCATGGTAACCTCTTTTTGCTTTCTATATTGTCAGTCGAATACTCTACAACCTCCATAGATAGGGAGGTCACAGCTGTAGACGAAGTTTTCTGAGTCATACAGATGTGGGTGGGTTGCAGTTTAATCATAATTACCCATCCCAACCTTCCCTAAAAAGGGAAGGGGTGCTCCATACTTGTTGTTGAATTTTTAAACAAGCTTAGCAAATTTTCTCTTGCCGGCTTGAAGTACAACATCCATTTGTGGCTTAATAATCAATCCCATATCAGAGATTTTTTCACCATCAATTTTTACACCGCCACCTTGGATAAGACGTTTTGCTTCACCTTTAGATTGAACAAATTTAAGTTCAACTAATAAATCTAAAATACTTTTTTCTGATTCAATTTTTACACTTTCGATATCATCAGGAATACCTTTGTTTGATACAACATTGATGAAATCTTCTTGAGCTTTATCAGCACCATCTTTGCCGTGGTATTCTTCCGTAATCATGTGTGCTAAAGCTAATTTGATATCACGTGGGTTTATTGAATTTGAAGCAATTTGCTCATCCATTTTAATAAGTTCTGATTGAGGAACATCAGTTAATAATGAATAATAACGAGTGATTAATGTATCCGGAATACTCATTAATTTTCCGAACATATCTTTAGCAGAATCTGTAAGTGAAATACAGTGTTCCGGATATGTTTTAGACATCTTAACTAAACCATCAGTACCTTCTAAAAGTGGCAACATCATTACTAATTGCGGATATTTTTTACCGTAAGCAACTTGAATATCACGACCTAATAGTGTGTTAAATCTTTGGTCTGTTCCGCCCAATTCTATATCGGCATCAATTGCAACTGAATCGTAAGCTTGCATAAGCGGATAGAAAAATTCGTGAATAGCAATTGGCTTACCTTCTGCGTATCTTTTTGCAAAATCATCTCTTGTCATCATTTGTGCAACCGTAACTTTACCTGCCAGTTGTAATAATTCTGTAAAAGATAATTTATGCAACCAATCAGCGTTATTAACAACTTCTGCTTGAGAAATATCAATAACTTTAGACATTTGAGCAAAATATGTTTTTGCGTTTTCTTCAACTTGTTCTTTAGTTAAAGCCGGTCTTGTTTCTGATTTACCGGATGGATCGCCAATCATTGCTGTTGCTCCACCAACAAGAAGCACGATTTTGTGTCCCAATTTTTGAAATTCTTTTAACTTTCTCATTACAACAGTATGACCAAGATGTAAGTCAGGTCTTGTAGGATCCATTCCTAATTTAATTCGAAGTGGAGTTTTAGTATCAGCTGAGTGCTGAAGTTTTACAGCTAATTCTTCAATACCACCCGGAAGTACTTCTGCATTTCTTGTTAATTGTTTTGCTTGCTCAATAAATTCTTGTCTAATATCTACCATAAATAAATCTCCTTAATATCTTCATTACTTAAAGAATATCAAAAATATGAATAGAGGTAAACTATTGACTTTTAAATCTATTAGATATATTATGACCTTGTATCGATATATTTTGAT
>URPS01000019.1 GCA_900549855.1 uncultured bacterium
CCCGTAAGGTGGAGGTCAGACGTTACTCTGCCGACACCCCGAATAATCCAAGACAGGGCTAGGGTGAGGTAGGTGCTACGCACGTAGACATTGGGTCGGCTGCTAGATGGAACTACAAGATTATATAATACCTACCAACTCCGCCTCGAAGTGGGACTACAAGAGAGTTGAAAATTGAAAGTAGAAAGTGGTTTTAAAAACAGTCAGTAGTTACACTTACAATATGCCGTCATTGCGAGGAACGTTAGTGACGTGGCAGTCCAGTCAGGTAATAATTTTGTCAAACTATAAACCGGAAATCACAATTTTCTCGCAATGACGGCAAACTGGTAAGTAAAAAGTACCATCAACTTAAAAGGAATCAAAAATGAAAACACCTTTAATAATTGAACAGCATTTACATGGAGCGTACGGAGTAGATTTTAATAAAGCAGGAGTCGACGATATTGTAGCTCTTTCATTTAAACTTCGTAAAATTGGTATTGGCGGTTTTTTTCCGACTCTTGTTACAGATTCTGTTGAAAATACCAAAAGGCAAATTGGGATTATTAAAGAGGCTGCTTCTAGGTGTAGTGGAATTTTGGGTATACATTTAGAAGGTATTTTTATCAATTCTGCAAAAAAAGGAATTCATAATCCGGAACACTTTTTACCTCTTACCGTAGAGAACTTTAAAAAAATCGAAGATGATTTTATAAAGATTGTGACTCTTGCTCCGGAACTCGATAAAGGTTTAATTGATTATTTAAAATCCAAATCTATAAAAGTTCAGGCGGGACATTGTACCGGCTGGGGTGATGTTGATGGGGCTACGCATACATTTAATGCGATGTCAGGAGTTACGCATAGAGGAATATCTACAGCGCTTTCTGCATTAGTTAATGATAATGTGTATGCAGAAATTATTGGGGATGGAATTCACGTAAGTGACGATGCTCTAAAATTGTTCTTTAAATCAAAACCCGTAGATAAAGTTATTTTAATTAGCGATGCGCTGCCAATAACTTATAGCGATTTGAAAGAAACAGTTTTTGCTGATTCAAAAATTTATTATGACGGGAAAAGTGCAACTTCTGCCGATGGAACTATTGCAGGAAGTACCAAGTTGTTACCGGAAATTATTAAAATATTAGGACAAAAAGGTTTATTTAATCCGCAATTTATAACAAATACATATCACTATCACAATCTTGAACCGCAAGGAGAGATTGAATGGGATGATGAGTTTAATGTAATTGAGTGAATAGATTCGTAAAAATACAATTTTTTATAATAAAAATTAAAGTAAAATTTCTTGAAGCGAACTTAACGGCTTAGTATAAAAAGAAAGCCGGCATCTCATAACTACCAGCTTTCTTTTCTAAATTCTATTCCGTTGGGTGTGTGAGCTTACTTTGCAAATTCTCCGGTGTAAAAGCTCATCAAGTTTGCCAAACGGTGCTGTTTTTCAGCAGCTTTTTCAATTCCTTGCTTGATTTCATCAAGCTCTTTTAATAATGTGTTTAAGTCTTTACGTCGTTTACTCTCTAGGCGTTCCTCCTTAACTGTCTGCCTCTCTTCGCTTTTCGCCGCCAAATCTACTTCAATCCAGTTCGGCGAAAAACATTTGTTGTTATATTCTTCCTTTCTAGTCATGTTTTAATACTCCTATTTGGGGTTCAACTTTACTTGTTAGTATGTGTTTCTAATAACGTGATACAACAAGTCTTGGTCATTCCCTCTCCTCAGGGGAGGGCTAGGGTGGGGGCTGTCCCGTAAGGGCTAATTTCCCCTTTAAATGTATACTTTTGAGTCCTACCTTTCTTTTGATGGTGCTTTTACGCATCCAACTACATTTCTTACGAATTGGAAAATGTTTGTTACAACATCCCTACATTCTATGTAATCTTTTCTAACTTTTTGAAATTCTTCTGAGTTGAAATCGAAAGATGTCATCTCTGAGTATTCAATTAATGCTTCATGTTCGTCCATCACTATACCTCTTAATCAACAGCTGGGAGTTCAAATTATTCAGTTTTAATTTTTACTCCTTTTATACACGTTTTGTTTTGCTTTTGTTTCCTTTTTTGTTTTTGCTTACAGATATGTTATCGGCATATTTTTGAAAAACTTTAGGGTTTTTATTCAAATGTTTACATTTTGTTACATTAATAAGCTCAAAGTGGCACCAATATTGGCTTAACTTTTCTTAATCAACATTCTAAAATGGTAACGAAATATTAAAACTTGCCCAATTTCCACATGTTTGATGTAAAATATGTAAGTAGATTGTAATAGGAGAAGGACAATCATTAATTGCTAATGGTTGGAATGTGTATAAAATATGACAATACAAGAATGGTTTGATAAACGTAAAGAAGCTCAAATCGAAAGAAGAGCTCGTGACATGAAGGGAATTGAGGTAGAAGCACCTGAGCTTTGGACAAAATGTGTTCATTGTGATACCCAAATTTTGAAAAGTGAATTAGAAGAAAATATGATGGTTTGTCCGCATTGTGATTATCATTTTAGAATAAATGCGACAACAAGAATTAAACAATTATTTGATGAAGGTTCTTTTGAAGAGATTTCTAAGAATGTTCGTCCGTGTGACCCTTTAAATTTTGTTGATACGGAGTCTTACGCACAAAGATTAAAAAAAGCACACGATAAAACCGGACTTGATGAAGCTGTAATTACAGGTATTGGTAAAATTGAAGGTCATAAAATCGCAGCAGCAGTTATGGACTTTGATTTTATGGGCGGCTCAATGGGCAGTGTTGTTGGTGAAAAAGTTACCAGAATTATGGAAAAAGCACTTGAGCTTAAGCTTCCTATGTTAGCAATCACATCTTCCGGTGGAGCAAGAATGCAAGAAAGCGCATTAAGTCTTATGCAGATGGCAAAAACTTCTTGTGCAGTAGGTAAATTGGATGAAGCAGGTTTGTTGTACATCAATTTGTTAACCGAACCTACATTTGGCGGCATTACTGCAAGTTTCGGCACTTTGGGTGACATTATTATTGCAGAACAAGGTGCAAGAATCGGTTTTGCAGGTAGAAGAGTTATTGAACAAACAATCAGACAAAAACTTCCTGATGATTTCCAAACAGCAGAATATTTGCTTAAGTTTGGTCAGGTAGATATAGTATCTAAGAGAAAGAATTTAAGAAAGACTCTTGCTAGTATTTTAGAAATGCACGGGGTATAAAAATGGCAGTAGTATTAGATTTTGAAAAACCTATTGTAGAAATACAAAAAAAGATAGATGAATTAAAGAAAATGAGCGAAGAATCCGGCATGGATTTGGATAATCAAATAGAAACATTTGAAAAACAAGCTCAAGATTATAAAAAGGAGTTGTATTCTAAATTGAAACCTTCACAAAAATTACAAATCGCAAGACATCCGGAAAGACCTAAATTTTTGGATTATGTAGAACTTATGTGCGAAGATTTTATCGAACTTCACGGTGACAGAGAAGGAATGGATGATAGAGCAATCATTGGCGGTATTGCAAAAATAGATGGCAAGCCCGTTATGATTATCGGTATCCAAAAAGGTAAAACTACAAAGGAAAACTTGGAATACAATTTTGGTATGCCTCAACCGCAAGGTTATAGAAAAGCATTAAGATTGTTTAATCATGCTAACAAATTTAATATGCCAATTGTAACTTTGATTGACACTCCTGGGGCTTATCCTGGAATTAAAGCTGAAGAAACCGGTCAAGGTGTTGCGATTGCTACAAATTTAAGAGAAATGTCAAAATTAAATGTTCCGATTGTTGCAATTATTACCGGCGAAGGCTGTAGCGGTGGTGCTTTAGGTTTAGCAGTTGCAGATAGAGTAATGATGCTAGAACACGCTTATTATACAGTAATTTCTCCGGAAGGTTGTGCTTCAATTCTTTGGAGAGATGCAGCTAGATTTGCTGATGCTGCGGAAGCTTTAAAGATTACATCAAAAGATTTGTTAGAATTTGATATTATTGATGAAGAGATTGCAGAGCCAATTGGGGGGGCGCATACAGATTATAATGTTGTAGCTGATAATATGAAATCTGCGATTATGAATGCTTTAGACGAGCTTTCTAAAAAATCTCCGGAAGTATTAAAAGAAGAAAGATACAACAAATTCCGCAAAATGGGTAGATTTGTTGAATAATATTTTTCAAATTGAAAATTAAAAAACATAAAATGTAGGGTGGGAAAAGCGTGAGCGGTTCCCACCATTTTTATTTTTTATTGATTTTTCAAAATTTTAGAAGAAGGTAGTTCTTTAACGTAATTAATACTATCTTTTACGCTACTATCAGTCAATTTTTTATTACACGATTTTGTTAAAGCAAATCCGCAAGCTAAAATTGCTGAGAGTATAAGACACGTACCGCCAACATTCATAGCTTTTTCTTCCAAAAATTTATTCCATTTATGTTTGATTTTAGATGATAAACTTGTCTCATCACTTAAAATATCTTCAATAGTTTCTTCATTATTTTTAAATAATGATTTTGGATGTGGATTGTTTTCTAAATAATCTTTGCCATACCAACGTTCTTTCAAGTTTTTTAGTGAACCAAATGAAGTATTCATTGGTTGTTTGTTTATTTCGTAATTATTTATTTGATTAATTTTCATTTTTGATTTGCCTTCTATTTCTATGTATATAGATTAGTTCTGTGGATGTAAGGTGAAAAAAGTAGATGTAGTTCCCACCATTTTAGTTTGTTCGTTTTTAATAAAACATGTAAAGATTTTTTTTGTTAGTTTTAAAACAATTTTTTATTCATTTTGTCTGTTTTTCTTTTGTAATCTTTACCATAATCAATAGCTCGAGATTTTTTTATTGCATCCAAGAATACTTTATTATCAATGGTTTTTGAAACATCAATTCTAGCTGGAACTATCAAACCTGTTTGAGTGAAATATTTGATTGTATCTTCGGAAGAAAGATATGCGACAAATTTTTTTGCCTCTTCTATATTGTGCGACTCTTTAGAAATTGCCCAACCGGAAGCATCTAGCGGTACTACCCCAGGGAAGGTGATTACGTCCCAATCGAAATTTGCGCTTTCTTTGATTTTAGGATACAGCCATCTACCTGAGAGGTAGAGTCCAATTTTTCCTGCTAAAAACATTTGAGCGAGTGTAGAGCTTCCAATTTCGGAAGGACTAGGTGCGTATTTATTTTCTAGAGTACGGTAAAATTCTAAAGATTTTTGCGGATTATATATGTCTTCTCCAAAAGTCAGGATATATGGTAACATATAATATACATTTCTTTCGCAGCTAATGCCGAAGTACTTGCTTTTAGAGATAGAATTTATTAGTTCTTCCAAATTTTGTGGTTTTTGTGGGATTAATGCTTTATTTCTATAAAAAACAAGAGTTGAAACATCTCTTGGTATAGCGAGAACTTTGTTTTCATAGCTCATTGCTTTGATACTTTCCGGATAAAAATCATCAAGATTTTGCCAATCAGATAGGTCAAGCAGTTTAGAAGCGTAAACAGGTAGATAGAGATTATTGATAAATATTACATCAGGAGCTTGGTTTGAAGCAAAAAGCAAGTGAATTTTTTGAAAATAGTTCTGCGGAACGTGTAAAAAATTTATCTTTACATTTGGGTTATCATTTTCGTAATTTTTAATAACGTTTTCAAGAATTTGTGTTTCAGTTAAAGAACCCCAAGATGAAAACGTCAATACTGTTTTATCACTTTTCTCTTGACATCCGCAAAGGAATGGAATTAATAGAAATGGCAGAACTAAAAGGACTAGCAATTTTTTTAGCATAAATCCATTACAAACTCCATGTTATCTTTATCGACATTTAAGATAAATTTGTGTATGCCGATTCTTACAATATATCTGGAAGTGCCGTTTTCAAGTTTTTTGCTCATGCGTGATTGCATATTTTCGTTGTTTAGAATTTCATAAGTTTTAATTTTGTAAACTTTATCGCCGATATATCCGATTACACAATAGCCGTTATCGTTTTTAGCTAAGTAACAGCCCATTTTGCTAGCGAATTCATTGACACTTACAATAGAGTATCTTTCTCCATCAAGAACACAAAATTCCGGTGCTTTTGGAGTGCCATCTGTCTGCTTTTCTTTAATTGTTTTATCTTCTTCTGTTTCTTTTGTTATAACAGATTTGTTTTGTTCTGCTTTTATTTTTCTTTGTTCTTCGGTTTGTTTGATTTGTTCCAAAAGTTTTTGGGCATCCGTTTTTTCTACTTTGTCGGAGGAATTCTCTTCAGTAGCGATTGCGTTATCTAAATCGACATAATCAGTACTGTACAAAGATTCAAAATCATCTTGGTCGTTATTTTCAAGTGTAGGTATATCGTCTTCTTCAACAATTTCAAAATTGTCATTAAATTGTTCGAATTCTTTTTGCATGTCAGAAACAGTTGGTGCATTGCTTTCGTCAATCTCATTAAGGATTTCAAAATTTCTGCTTCCATCATCAAAAGGTTTGAAAGTTACGTTTGTGATATTTTTTAATAAAGCTTCTTCATCAACTTCTTCTGGTTCTTCTTCCGGAGTTTCATATTTGTCAGGATTTTTAAGCACATCCTCTAAGTCCGGCAATTCGTCTTTAATTGACATCTTTTGGACATTATAACTTGTATCTACAAGTTCTATTTCATCAGATGGACGAGTTTTGTAAGCGTCATCATTGTCGACTTCTTTTGCTAAATCAGGCAAAATATCATTATTTACTTTTAGTGTACTTACATCGTAACCTTCGCTATAATAAACTACCTGCGGTTTGACTTCTGATTCTATTTTCTTTCCGCCTTGTTTCTTTAATGCTTCTGACAAATCAGGTAGCATGTCTTTTACATTCAGTGTTAATAGTTCAGATGTTTTATGTGGTTTAGATTTGTGTTTTCTGAACTCTTCTTGCATTTGTTCTCGACGGATAGGATCTGTTTTTAAATCATTGATAAAATCGTTATCCAGTTCAACGCTCATTAATTTTTTAAGCGCATCGATATCATCCTTAGAAAAAGACACATTTTGAGTTATTGTATATGCTGTAACAAATCCTTCCAACATTTCTATTGTCGAAGGTTTCTTTTCTTGTGGCGGCTTCGATACAAGGAATTTTTCAGGATTTTTTAATGTCTCATCACTTATTTCACTATTAATTAATGCTTCGATATTATCAATATCATCTTTAGAAAATCTTAAGCTGTCATCATTGATATACTTGTTGTATAACTCTTCATCAAAAGAACCCTCTTCAACAGTTGGTTCTTCTTCTTTAATTTCTTCTTCATCCTCATAATTATATGCGCTTAGAAAATCTTCTAATGCACTATTGTGCTCTTCATTATCTTCGCTATAAATTTCTGCAACAATTTCATTTTCAGAATTGTCAGGTTGATTTTGCTCTTCCAGTAATTTGTCTAAATCAACAACTTCTTCTACTTCTTGACGATTTTCCACAATATCATCTTCTGTTTGTAAATCTTGCTGTTTTACCGGCATAGATATTGGTTTTTTGTATGTTTTGTCAAGGTTTTTTATTGTTGTATTGATTTTAGGTTTTTTGATTTTTTTAGGCTTGTCATCATCGTCATCAAGATTCAAATTAAGTTGTTCACCGGTAATATCTGCCATTTTTTCTTTTGCTCTAAGCATGAAAAATATAAATATTGTAACAACAAGTAATGCGCCTAATATAAATTTTATTATTTCGTTTTGTGTAGTGTTTTCTTCTTGTTGTTGCGGCACCTTAACTTTAGCAGGAGCCGGCTCTGATGGCTGAAATTGTTTTACACTCTCTTTTATATCAACAGGAGTAGTTTGGTTAACTCCGCTTTCAGACTGCAAACCGCTATTCATTCTTTTCATCGTGCTTAAATCATCACGAATCTCACTTTTTTCTTCTTCACTCACTGTTTCAGCTTTTTTCTGAGTAGTTTCTAATTGCGGTGCCGGCTGTGTTTTATCTTCCACATATAATGATGTTTCTAAATAAAGCGGATGTTCTTCTTGTGTGACTACAATAATTTTAGTGTATCCAACACCTGAATTAGTATATGGTAATGTTCTAACATCAATGCTTTGTACATTTCTTCCGATAGGAATATCGCTTGGTAGTTGGCTGTCTGTTTCTGGAAGCAAAATTTCATATGTGTTGGCATCTTTACGTATTGGGCTGATATTTTGAACGTATCTGTCTTTTGTGTAAATGGTCAAATTAACATCGCCATTCGGGTAATTTTTAAACCCAAGTGACATAAGAGAGTTTTTATAATTTTCTGCGCCAAAAGCTCCAACTACCGTAATTGTTGAAGCCAGAACTAATGCCAACGCCCTTTTTTTATACTGCTTCATAAATTGTATTCTACCACAATGTTAGAATTCTACGTATCCACTATTTAAACTACATATCAGTAACAATTATTTTTTTGTCAGATGTAATTTTATCAACATTTAATGTTGTATACAGAGTTTGGTTATAAATAAATTCATTTAAGAAATAACCATCCGTAGTGTCTGGCATATTATCTTCCTGAATTTCAAACAATTCATTGATTTTATCAATTAATAATGCAAGTTTTAATTCGTTGCACTTTACAATAACAACAGGTTTTTTATCTAATGTTTTTGTTGCTTGCAAATTTAAAAATTTCTTTAGATTCAAAACTGTAATATAGTCACCTCTAAGATTCATTATGCCTTCAATAAAATCCGGTGTTCCGGGAACATGTGTAATAGAAGTGTCTTTGAGTACTTCTTTTACATAAGTTAATTCAATACAATAAGAGTCATCATTCAAGTTAAAAGAAATATACTTGTTTTTAGCGTGCAATTCGCCGGAAGCTAGTTTTAAATTGGATTTATTGGCAATTGCAAGCGTTCTTTTGCTCATAATATCTTTTGATATTTTGTCTTGCGGAAATAAAGCCGGAATGTCTACATTTTCCCACTTGTTATCGTGTTGTTTGAGCAAATTCTCAATTGCGTATATGTTTATTATAAAAACAGTTTCTTGATTAAGCTTGTATAGCGCTTCAATAATAGTTTTGCTATCTGCATATGGAATTGCATCAACATTTGCTGCATCAAATGCAAGAATACCGAGAACTTTGTCTGTAATGATACCAAAAATTACTTCATCTGTTTTTATAATAATCAGTTCATTATTGGTGCTGTATGGCTGAACTTCCATGTTCAAATAAAATCTGATATCAACAACATTGATTACGAAGTTGTTATATTTAAGCAATCCAACTATATTATTAGGCAACTTTTGTGGATAATCCAACTGTGGAAGTTTCATAATTTCCAGAACATTATCAGAATTAATGGCATACTTGTTGCCGCCAATGCTAAAATACAGGTGAGTATTCTTTTTTTGTTCTATATAGTTATTGCTGTTCATGTAATATTACCCTGTTTCTTCCGGACTCTTTTGCTTTGTATAACGCTTCGTCGGCAGACTTGAGAATTTCTGCCGGTGAGTTCAAATTTTGATAGTTCATTGTAAGACCGATACTTGCCGTAACTTTAGCTTTGACTCCGTTGTATTCAAAATTATATTCTTCAATCGAACGTCTTAATCGTTGAACCGGAATAATTGCGCCTTCAATATTAGTTTCCGGCATAATCATAATGAGTTCTTCACCACCATAACGGTACAAAAGGTCTGTTTTTCTGAATGCCGCCTTCATCAAATCTGCAACAGTTTTTAAGACATAATCACCGTATTGATGTCCGTAAGTATCATTAACTTTTTTGAAAAAGTCAATATCAAGAATCGCTAAACTAAAGTCAGACGGATGCCGCTTTGTACGGTTGAATTCTTGTTCTAAACCGATTTCAAACTGACGACGATTGTATAATCCTGTTAAACCGTCCAATACAGACATGAATTCTTTTTCTGTATATTGATATTTCATTTTGAAAATCGCAAGAAGTTCGCTAATCATAATATCGAAATATCTGAAAGAAGCATAATCAATATCTTGCCTTGTATAAAAACAAATTCCGCCAATTAGTTTTCTATCAAATACAAGAGGAATAATGATTTTTGAGTTTAAATCCGTAAACTTGTAATCAAGTTCTTTACCAAGAAGCATTCTTACAACTTCAAATTTGTTGTCTTTAATGGGCTTCTGTTCTTCCATTTTTCTGAAAAAGTCATACTGAATATCAGATAGTAAACTTTTTTGCAGATTTCTGCCAAGAGTATCAATATATAATATATTTTCTGCAAAATCATCCGGAGATGCGAAATATATACCTGCAACACTATATTCTACAAAAGAGCTCATCAGGTTAAATAGTTTTTCTACAAGAATTCTTTCGTAATTTAAAAAGTCACTTAAGTTACGAAATTCATTGGCGAAAACTGATTTTAAAAGCAGGTCATTCAATATTGAATTAAGTCTTGTCTGGGCAGAATCAGGAGTTGCTTTTGTAGCTAAAGCAAGCTTGTATTCTTCACTTACGGGATAACGTCTTAGTGTAGCATTAATATTGCGCACTAATTCTTTTATATCAATTGATTTAGACAAAAACAACTGAGCACCGGCTTTTTTACCCCAGAAACTGTCGATTTTTTTATCTAGAATGGTGAGTAATATTACAGGAATTTTTTTAACTTCGTCAACATTTTTAATCATTCTGCATAGCTGATATCCGTCAATTACCGGCATCATAATGTCTGAAACGACAATATCTGGAATGCATTCAAAAATCTTTTTGTATGCTTCTGCACCATTAGTAGCGGTTTCAACTTCAAAACCGTTCTCTACAAGCCCATCTCTCAAAAACTTTAACTGGGTATCACTATCTTCTACCAATAAAATCTTCGCTGTCATATATTTATATTATTCCAATTTTTGCCATTTTAGTATAAAATGATTATATAATAAAATAGCTAAAAAAACTATAGGAGAGAAGAAGTGCGCAGTGAATTTAATTTCGGACTTAAACAAAAGTTCAATATAAAATGTATCATAGATTTAGTAGTATTTTTTACCATTTGTGTGGTGTTTATCTTTTTTGCAAGATTATGCAATCTTCAACCGTATGATACATTGGCCTTCTTGGCAGTAATTATTGTTCTGTTTGTAACGGTGCATGTTATTACAAAACAGTGGCTTTTAAGAGCTTTGCGCCAGTCTGTAGTGTTTCAATCACAGTCTTTAGAAGAAACAACATCAGAATTTTTAGAATCAGTAAATGCTCAAAAACGTATTTTCGAAAGCATGGCAGGCAACGCAAAAACGGTATCTTCTCTTGTAGAAAAATTAAAAGCTTTGTCAGAAGATTGCTATTCAACTACTAAAAATGCAGAAAAACAAGTTAATCAATCAATAAATTTTTCTCAAAAAGAACACGAATCAATTTCTTCTAATGCAGACAAAATGCTAGTTTTAAGACAAAAAATACAAATGATTGCAGAACTTATCTTGGAATTGTCTGAACATTCTCAACAAATCGGCAGCACTATCAGCGTAGTTGATGATATTGCGGAACAAACAAACATGCTTGCGCTTAATGCCGCAGTAGAAGCTGCAAGAGCAGGTGAACATGGTAAAGGTTTTGCGGTTGTTGCAGGTGAAATCAGAAAATTAGCTGATGAATCCAAACAAGCAATTACAAAAATTTCTTCTCTTACCAGCAATATTCAATGTACGACAAATTCAACCGTAATGGCAACAGAAGAAGGTTCAAAAGAAATTGAATCAGTAGTAAAGGATATTAATGTAGTTTCTTCTAATTCAGAAACATTATTAAACTTTATTACAGAAATTCTCGATTCTTTGGATGTTCTTAACCAAAATGCTAAAAAACAAAATGAAATCATCGAACGTTTGAATTCCATAGATGAAGAAAATTCTGCAATTGCAAAAACTTTGGAACAAACATGGCAAGCAAATTCAGAAAAAATTGCGAAATTGAATTCTCTTTCTAACGAAATGAAAAATTCTACAATGGACAATTAGTTTAGAGGAAAGGTATTCAAGTGGATTTTCCTGAAAAAGAAAATAATAAAGAGCTTTTTTCAATCTTCCAGACAGAGTCGGAAGAAATCCTTGAGCGCCTTTTTAATAATTTTTTCTCATTGGAAGCAACTCCTGCAAACAAAGAGCTTATCGCCAACACATATAGAGATTTGCACAGTATCAAGGGTGCAGTTAGAATGGTTGGTTTTAATAACATTCAGAGTATTTTTCATAAAATGGAAGATATTTTTGATGCAGTAAATAATGACAAGTTTACTCTTGATAAAGAAGTTCTTAATTTGATGTCACGCACATTGGAAGTTGCGGCTAAATATTTGCAGGAATCAATAAAAAATGAACGTGAAATTATTGACGATTCATATACTGCTACTGTGTCAAATTTGGAATATATTTTGGAAACAGAGATTAATGAACAGACTTTTAAAGAAAATAATGAAGTAATTTCTGAGCTTGCTAATATTGCAGAGGACTCAACTTTGGTTGGACATCAAGAAGAGATAAACACTGCGTTCAACGATTGTTTTGAGATTATTGACGGAATCGTACCGGAAGAAGAATCACAAGATATAGTTATCCTTAAAGAAGATGTCCAAAAAATATATGACTTCTTTAAGGATTCTAATTTGTACGAAGTTAAAACATCTTTGGAAAACATTCTTACGAAAATAGATTTTGTTATGAATGCAACCAATACACTTACAATTAGTGAAATTTTGGAACTGCGTAATGAGTTGAGTTCTGCTGCAGCCAAGTTTACGACTTCTTGCATAGAAACAGAAGAGGGTGGAACAACATTCTTTGATATTGCAGAAAAAATCAACATGCTTCAAGGTAGTAGTGTTTATGCAAAAGAAATTAAAGAAGATATTTTGCAGCTGAAAGAAAATACTGATAACCAGAATATTTTAGAATTGATTGCTATAATTGTTGATATTTTAGATTTTATTTCCGAAAATTC
This sequence comes from uncultured bacterium, assembly GCA_900549855.1. Lineage (GTDB taxonomy): Bacteria > Cyanobacteriota > Vampirovibrionia > Gastranaerophilales > Gastranaerophilaceae > CAG-196. The sequence continues at coordinate 12,940 of URPS01000019.1, forward strand.
TGTTCAGCTTGAAGAACAAATGATGATGACGCTTAAAAGCGCTGTTGAGTATTGCGCTTCTCCAAATGAAAATCTTGACAGTGATTTGATTTTACAACAGTTGGAAATCATGAAACAGCTTTTGGAATTGAATTACAAAAAAGATTCTGGAGTTAGTGAAATTAAAACGCTTTCAACCCAAACTGCTTCCACTGGAAAATCTGCAAGTTCGACAGAAATTAAAACTCTTCACGTTAATGCGCAAAAATTAGATACGCTTGTTAATCAGCTTGGTGAGTTGATTATTACAAAGATTAAGACAGAAAAAAATCTTGAAAAGATTGATTCTATTAAGAATGCAAATGAAATTTGTCAAAAAGATTTGCTTAAAACTTCAAATTACTTGAGATATTATAATCGCAAATATTTGCAATCCGGTAATACTGACCAATATACAGGTGTTTTTGTAAAACAAGTATTCTCTTTGCTGCTGGACATTACGCAAAATGTATCAAGAACAATTTATGATTTGAATACACTTTATCGTGCTTCTAAAGAAGATGATATGAAAATGCGTTTAATCATAGATGAGATGGAATCTATGGTTAAAAACATTCGTGTAATGCCTATTTCAACAGTGTTTAATTCTTTTTCCAGAATGGTTCGTGATATTGCAAATGAAAAAGGAAAAGATATTGATTTTGAAATAGAAGGTAAAGATACTTGCGCTGATAAAAAGATTATTGAAGAAATTAAAACCCCTTTGATACATATTTTGCGTAATGCGATTGACCATGGTATCGAAACGAAAGAAGAAAGAATTGCTAACGGCAAGAGCCCTGTTGGTAGAATTCTTTTGTCTGCAAAGCAAGATGACAATAAAGTTATTATCGAAGTTTTGGATGACGGTCAAGGTTTTAACCTCCAGAAGATCAAAGATAGAGCTGTTTCTCGAGGATTTTTAACTCAAGAAGATGTTGATAATATGACAGACGAAGCTATTATGAATATTATCTTCTGGCCTGGGTTCACTACGGGTGATTCTATTACAAGTATTTCAGGCAGAGGTATCGGACTTGATGTTGTTAAAACAAAAATCTCTCAACTTAACGGTAAAGTAAAAGTTATATCAGAATTCGGTAAAGGTAGCTGTGTACATATTGAAATCCCTGTTACACTTACGACTTTGAGGGTATTTCTTGTACAAATTTCCGGTCAAACTTTTGCGATTCCTATCCAAGTTATTACAACTTTTGTACTTAAAAAACAAAATGAAATTAAGACAAATAATGGCATGCGTACAATTATGTATAACAATGCAATAATTCCGCTTTACTATTTGTCAGATATTTTGGATTTAGAGCCGGCTCCAAGAGGCGAAAAAGAAACTATACTTATTGTAGAATCAGATGAAAAGACCATTGGTTTGGTTGTTGATAAACTTCTTGGTGATCAGGATATATTGCAGAAGAAGTTATCACCTCCACTTTATAAAGTTAAAAATATTTCCGGTATTACAAACCTTGCTTCCGGCGAATTGTGCTTGATTTTGAACATGCAAGATATTATGCACTTTGATTTTAATAAAGCTGTAACATCGGCAAATAATCAAAAACTTTTACCTGTGGATGTTCTTTCATATAAACGTATACTCGTTGTTGATGATTCAATCACCACAAGAACGATGGTTAAGAATATCTTGCTAAATATCGGATATATGGTTGATGCCGTATTGGATGCCAGTGAAGCGCTTTCGAAATTGAGTACAAGTCATTATGATTTGATTATAACCGATTTAACTATGCCAAAAATTGATGGGTATGAGTTTATTGAACGCTTGCGTAATGATGAAATGTATGCAGATATTCCTATTATCGTAATGAGTTCTCTTGCTGAAAAATCGGCAAAATCACGCTTAGGCAAAATGAATGTTGATTACTATATTTCTAAAGATAACTTTGATCAGGATGAATTGGCAACGCAAGTCAAAAAGATTTTGACTAAGCATCATAGTTAGTTATCGTCCTAGTTAGGAAGACCGCTGTTGTGTGAACGTTAGTGAACTACGAATGCAGGAGTGAGAAGTGGATGGTTGTTTTAAAAGGTTAAAGCTTTTGTCAGCTTAGTAAAGCTGACTTACGCTACTACGAATGCGAGTGGATTTGGTAAGTTAAAAGCTGAAAATTAAAAGTTGTTTTAAAAACAGTTAGTAGTCACACTTACCATAATGACGTCATTACGAGGAACGTTAGTGACGAAGTAATCCAGAAGAATTATAGATTGCCACGAAAATTCTCAGAAATTTTTGCCAAACTATGAATCGGAAATCTCAATTTTCTCGCAATGACGACAAATCGATAGGTAGAACCACAGACTGTTTAAAACAACTTTCCATTTTCAATTTTTAACTTATAAAAGTTTGTAGGTCAAGGTATTGCCTGACAATAACTAAAATAACTAAAAACAGTTTATAAACACTTGTATTATTTGTCCTAATCTGGTTCAGGACGACGTTAAATGTGCAGTTTTATGTAACAACAAACGTATGTTACATGTTTTGTAACATTTACTTGCATATGTCTTGAATGTTTTTATATTATAGGGTATATTTAGAATATTAATCCAATAATAAAGGTTTTTTATGTCACAGAATAGTGCGCCACGACGTATTACGGTTGCAGAAATGTCACCGCACGTACACAGTTTTCTATCCGGCGAAAATAAAGTAAATAAGATATCCGGCTGGTTGATAAGTTGGATAGAGAAATCGCTTAGTACAAAAAGTATTAAGCCTTATGATTTGTTGCCATTAAAAGAAGACTTGGCATTTCATATTGGTGTGAGCAAAGGGACTATACAAAACGTTTTTAGAAACGTTGAGGATTATGGTCTGGTTGAATCTAAACAGCGAATCGGAACTTATATCAAACCTTCAAGTGTTAATCATTCTATAGAGAAATTAACTTCCAAGCGTGAAATAGCTGTAGAAACGATTAAAGAATTTTTGGTTAATAATGGGTATAAAAGTGGTGATTATCTTCCAGCAACAAGAAAACTAGGAGATATTATCGGTATTTCTGCGGCAACAACACGTATGGCTATTAGCAGCTTGATTACAGATGGAATTATTAAAAAAGAGGGCAGTGCATTTATTGTTTGTAATGTAGATTTTGATATTGAAAAAGTTGAGCTTCAAACGCTTGTGGAGAAAATTGCGGCAAGCATTAAAAAATATGTTGAAGAAGAATGCAAAATTGGTGATAAACTGCTAGCTAATTTTGATTTGGCAAAGAAGTTTGGAGTTAGTGTAAAAACTGTACATGATGCTATTAAACTTTTATCAAAAGATGGTATTTTATTTACCAGACGTGGACAGTATGGAACGGTTGTGCTTGGTGGTTCTGCAAAAAATGAGTTGTATTTTTACGAACGTGTAGAACAGAAAATTAGACATTATATTGCTGATAATTGCGAAGTTGGAGTTAAATTACCGGCGATTACAGAGTTTGCGCAGATGTATCAAGTCAGTGCTAAAACGATTAAGAAAGCTCTGGATAATTTGGCTGATGAAGGATATATAACATTTGTCAGAGGGCGTTATGGCGGAACTTTTGTTATGGATATTCCACAAGTTAATGAGGCTTATAAGTGGCTAGCTTTGAATTCAAATTATATTTCCGGCATGGAAAACTAGTAAATACTTGAAAAATGGCATAAGCATGATATTATAAATATTGTAAAAAGATAATAAAATAAAAGGAGAACAAGTTATCGCAAACGAAGAAAGAAGCCAAAACAAAGGCAAGGACAAACCTCTAATAAATGAAAGAATTAGAGCAAGAGAAGTTAGATTAATTGACGCAGAAGGTAATAATCACGGCGTTGTGCCTACATCACAAGCAATGAGAATGGCAGAAGAAGCAGATTTAGATTTGGTTGTTATTAGCCCTAATCAAGCCCCTCCTGTAGCAAAGATATTAAATTACGGAAAATATAAGTACGAGTTGGAAAAGAAAGCTAAAGAAGCTAAGAAAAAACAACACGTAATTGATATAAAAGAAGTAAAAGTTCGCTATAAGATTGATACTCACGATTATGAAGTAAGATTGAAAAATATCAGAAAATTCATTTCTCAAGGCAACAAAGTTAAAATTGTTGTAATGTTAAGAGGTCGTGAAATGCAGCATTCTAGTTTAGCTGTAGAATTGGCAAACAGATTTATTGCAGATTTAGCTAATGACCCTGTTACAGTAGAAAAGAAACCGATGGTAGAAGGTCGAAACGTAACAGCTTGGCTTGCTCCACAGAATTAGGATATAATATATAGGAAGAGTCTTTGCTCTTCCTATTATTTTTTCTAAAAAAAGACTTGATTAATTATATTTAGCAAGTACAATAGACTTACGGCTTTTAAGTTAGTCGAGTTAAAATTAAATAAATATGCCGCAATAGCTCCCCAGTGGAGCCGAGAGGCGGAACGTATAGGGAAAATGTAGAGCTTGCTCTACCAACCCAGTGAAAATTAAATAAATATGCCGCAATAGCTCAGTTGGTAGAGCAAGGGACTGAAAATCCCTGTGTCCTTGGTTCAATTCCGAGTTGCGGCATATTTTTTTGTTTATATAACTACCATCAATAACCACAACTCGGAATTATATCTAATATACGTCTCGTCGCAAAAGCGAACTCGACTTCCTCTATTGAAACGATAATCAATCGTTTCAACAGAGTTCTTGGCATATTTTTTTGTTTATATTACTGGATTTCAGCAATTTGTATTTTGGAGTGATATTCTTAAAATAAGAAATGTTGCAGTTGTAGGTCGTGTTCAACAATTTTCATTGAACACGACATTACAATTTATGTATTAGTCGTGTTGGATGACAATAGTCCAACACGACCTACAAGCTTATCCTGTCTATCAGAGTAACACAGCATTATATTAGCACATAATATTGGTCATGTACATACTAGCTAGGTAGGTAGGTTATTTTTTATTTTTCTATATTAAATAGAGGATTGAAAACTTAAAGTTTACTCTTATAATCTTAATGAGATTTTGACTTGGAGGGTAAAAAATGGTATCAGCTATCAATACTAATACTAACTATTACCAATCATATTTAATTACACAAAATAGAAATGAAGGTGTGAATGATAATAGTAGGTATTCTGCTAAAGAAACTGCTATTGATATATTTAATGATTATATGAGTTTTGATAATAATAATATTTACAAAGCCTTATCATATAATGATTATGTCCGCACGCAAAAGAAACTCTTAAAACAAGAAATTATTGCACCTACAGCAGATGATGCTTCAAAATTAAGTATTGAGGAATATGAAAATCGGAAAGCTATTTATTATGAAAAGGTGAATAATTTTAATTTTGATAAGGGTTTTCAGGACTATTTAAAAAGTCGTGGTTGCCAAGACGAAACAGAATTACAAGCTTTAGGAAATTGCTATGAAAGTGTAGAAGACTTAAAACAAATTGCAACGTTGAGTGCATCTAGCCACCTCATTGGCCTAAACGGTAGAATACATGGGATGGGGCGTATATTACCTGAATACGAATTTGATAAGTTGTTTGATGGAAAAAGCGTGGCAGAAATACAGAACTTTCTACAGAGTTATGATAATGCAAAAGGATTTGAAGAAGAAGTAGAGGTTTTAAAACAACTCATAAATGATTCAAGCATTGCTTCTGAAGATAAAGATTTGGTGTGTATGGGACTTGATTTATATGAAGTCTATTGCAAAAAAGAGGATTGTGAAAAAAAGCTGGGAAATGAGATATCATTTGATTACGAAAGTTACTTTATTCAAAAGTACCAAGATTATATGTTTTCTGAAGGTGGGATAGATATGAAACATTTTTTAAAACAATACCTACCTGCTGAATTAGAGCTGAGAATTAAAGAATTGAGTGAATTAGAGTCACTTTTAGTAGAAAAAAATACATCTAATGAACAAGCTAACATTGATGATAGTTTCATAGCAACTAAAATTGCACAATATAGAAAATAAATGCTATTTGGATTAAGAAAAAAGGGAAGCAAATGCTTCCCTTTTTTAATTTCTTATGCTGCAGTAGTCCAAGCGGAATTTACTAAATTCATTAAGTCTGCATTTGCTTTAACATCTTCAACAGAGCTGATTTTCATAATAATAACACCATTATTATATTACATACAATACTGGTCATGAGTATAGTACCCAAGTAGCTATTTTTAACATTTTTTTACATTAAATAGCGGATAAAAAATATCAAACTCACTTTTATAATCATATTATGCAATGGGAGGGAGAAAATGGTTTCTGCTGTAAGCTCAAATAATTACTACTATCAACTAGATTATGCTCAAAATACTTCCGGTGATACTGAAGGTAAACTTAGGCAAAAAGAAGTTTCAAAGTATATATGTAATGACTATGCAAATATTAGAAATGAAAACCATACTTATCATGATAGCATTTATCGTTCATACTCAGAATATGTAGGAAGACAGAAGAATGTAATACTTGCAGAATCTATGGGGGGAATTAGTCCGCTTGAAGCTGCTAAAACTTATAGCTTAGAAGAATATGAGGCAAGGAAGCAAGAGTATTGCAATAAAGTCAATAATTTTGATTTTGAACAAGGATTCAAAGATTATATGAACAGCTTAGGATGTAGTAATGAAAAAGAACTCTCAAAGTATGTTACATATGAAGAAAAACAGAGTATCGTTGCAAAAGCAGCACAAGACATTCTTACAGACCTTGGCATAACTAATCCGGGATTAGTTTCAATTTTTAATAATCTTGATTATATTACAGAAAATATTGATTATGATATTGCTCAACAATTTTATGCAGATTTAGAAGATGTAAATCCATTAGGAAGTTTAAGCAAAAATTGGGATATACAAGCAAATGCAGTTAAAAACTTATTGAACTCTATTGATGGATTAGAAAATAAAGAGCTATACATGCAAGGAATTGATTTGCTTACTTTACAGAAAAAATGTGCGAACTTACGCGGTGAGTCATTAGATTCCAATAAATTAGTTGATGAATATTTTGAAAAAACACATATATACTCCCAACAAACAGGTGCGTCTGCTATAGATGCTCTAAAGTATTATTTAACAAATGAAATTGCAACTAAAACAAAGGAATTGGATGAATTAATGTTAGTTAACAAAGACACTCAAGAGAAAGAACAAAACAATCTTACAGATAGCTTTATTGCTACTAAAATTGCACAATATAGAAAATAAATGCTATTTGGATTAAGAAAAAAGTTGTAGGTCGTGTTCAACAATTTTCATTGAACACGACATTAAAATTTATGTATTAGTCGTGTTGGATGACAATAGTCCAACACGACCTACGAACTATCGGTATATAATTAATAAATTTGAAAGCCTGTTCCAAATGGTGGCAATACCAACTGTCCGATAATTTCATTTCTACCTGACTCTATTATTTTGGCTGGTTTTCTAGGGTCAGTCAGTAGGGTGCAAATTTTTGCACCAAAAATAATTTTGTAAAGTGCATTTACTAATCTATCAAAAATATTCCCACCTCTCGGAAGTTTTTATCCTTTTTCTATCCTTGCAAAACTCAAACCTTGTCGGAGTTGTAGGTAAATTTTCCAAAACAAGCAGGAAAAAAGGATAAATTTAGGGCTAAGAAAAGGATAAAAAGGATAATTTTTCTTGAAACGAGGGAAGTGGCTAAAATTCAAACATTTTCTTAATTATACCCACTTTCCCTCTTTCAAATTTATCCGTCAGATTATACAATCGTTTCAACAGAGTTCTTGGCATATTTTTTTATTAATAATCATAAGCTTCTCAGCCATTGACCATTTTAAGTCATTTTCTTATTTTATTATTTTGTAGTAGATTTGTCGGAGTTGAAAATAAATTATATAATCATCTCATGCGGCAGTTTTTTAATCAATTATTAAGGCTTGCCCCTGCCAATTTTAGCACAATTCAGCATCGCCAAGTCCAAATTGTTCTAAACTATTAGATTTTGCTTGAACACAAATATATTCCAAATCAGTTTTTGCTTCCATTGTTCTTACGGCATTTGGAAGAACTTTTACGCAAGTTCCTTCTTTAACCTCAACAACTTCATTATCTAAAGTCATTGAGCCTTCACCCTTTAAGAAAATATAAACTTCTTCATTCTGTTTGTGTTTGTGATTGAATGGCAATTTTACTCCGGCAGGCATTGCACTAACTGAAATTTCACAACTTGTTAATCCTAGCAAATCATGCAAAAATGCTTTACCGTTTTCATAATTTTTGCCTACTTCACTAAGTTTTCCGATTTCTTCTTTTTTAAAGTTTGTCATAATGTTTTCTCCTTTCGTTAGATGTCTAACTATTACTGTAAAAAATTTTTTTATACTTTTCTTAAAAGGTTTTCTATTAATTCAGACTCTTCTGGAGATAAATTTTTGTATAACATTTTATTCAATTCATTTGAAATTTTTTCAAATATCACTTTAAAATCTTCACCTTTTTGAGTCAAAACTATATTTGTAGAACGGTTATCTTCATCAGAAGCTTCTCTTTTTATATATCCTAGTTTTTCTAGTTTATCAACCAAGACCGTAACCGTTGGTTTTGTTCTATGAATGCTATTTGCAATATCTTTCATCGTCATTTTACCGTTTTTATAAAGACAAACAAGAATATCACCATGACTTGGTACAAGTCCTTCTGCACCATTATTTTTTAATTCTTCAATAATAAAACGGTTTCCTTTTTCATGAATTTTTGATACTAAAGATAACATTTCTTTCATATAATTATATTATAGTTAGATATCTAACTATTGTCAAGAGCTTTTTCTCTTTTCGCAGAACATTATATTTTTTGAGATTACATTTTTTCCTCTAAAATCTTCAAAAAACAAGCGAATTTGAGGCTAAAATTTAAAAATTTCACAACCTAGCTTATGCCATTTTCTTTATATAAATTTTCGTATGATGTTGATATAAAATACGAATATTTATTTTTAGGATCTAGATTATCTGTTGATTTAACTGGAGTTAACCTATCTTTTAAGCTTTGCAAATATTTATGTTCTACTTCTCGAACTTTATACAATTCTTCCTCAATTGCTCTTGCATGTTTTGAGTTAGGAGCAAAGTTTTCTAATAACCTATTGAGAAATTTAAACTTATTCACATTACCAGAAAATTGACTTTTTTCATTAATTTCATCTTGTATAATAGATTCTTCTACGTGTTTTTCTGCAAATTCTTTAATATTCTTTCTGTCAATGTTATCTATTCTATTTAATTCTTCAACAGGAAGTGGCTCCCATTTTGCAATGTTATTCCATGCATGTGCCTCTGTTAGTTTACACAAATCCTTATTTAATTCACGATTTCCTTCCTTTCTTGCAAATAATTTTTCTGGGAAGAAGCCAATATTTGGAAGCATTTCTAGCAATTTATTTTGAAGTTTTTGTATTGCATCTTCTTTTGTCGGAAGCGGAGTTAAAGGGATTGTTTTTAACTTTGAAGGGAAGTTTGTACGCCCTTTGAAACTATCTAAATACAAAGCCATTGTATCTCCACCAACACTTTGTGGTACTGATGGCTTTTCTAACATGATTCGTTCTCCTAACGAAACATCTCCATGTGCATTTTGCCAAGGTGCATTTAATTTATAGTTAGTGGAGATAATTTTAGGACAAGCCGGCACACCAAAACCAATACAGTCTTTTCCAACATAGTTAACAAAACCTTTTTCCTTAGATGGAAAATTTAGAGCTTTATCCATACCCTTACAAAATTTATCAACAACCAAAAAATTTTCTCTATTGTTGCTATACAATAATTCTTTAGCATACTTAAATGCCTCAAGTGTAGCTTCTGTTGCAAGAATTTTTGCACCAAAATTTACATTGCTCTTATGGTTGTTATACTCCGTGTTAATTCTCATTACATATCTCCTGTTTATTTGCTCTGTAATATTAAAACACGTAAAAATTTTTTTTGCCATGTTGAAGCTTAATTTAATATTATTTGATAAGTATGCTTTAGTAAGATTAAACATGATTATAGCATTGAATTAAAAAGGGGAAATTTCTATTTTGCCAAAACAGGAAATTTTAACTTTGCTACGATACCTTCATTTATATATTGCACTTAAAAGGATGTTCATTTTTGAACATCCTTTTAAGTAAATTATTATTAAATAATCTTAGTTATTTTCTTCTCCAGGGACACCAAGAGAGATTCTTTTATCTTTCGGATTAAACTTGATAATCTGTGTATCAACCTTATCACCAGCATTAAGAATACAATTATTTTTATTTTGATAAGCAACAAGAGAAGATTGTGGAAGCAATGCTTCAACTCCAGGGAGAACTTCTACAAATGCCCCAAATGGTTTAATTCTGGTAATTACACCTTCTTTAATATCACCTTCTTTTAACTCTTCTTCTGCTTTAATCCATGGATCAGGCTCGGTATTTTTCAAGCTCAAACTAATTCTCTGTTTTGCGTGGTCTATGTCAATAATTTCAACATTGATTTCTTGACCAACTTTGAGTAAATCTGTAGGATGTTCAACCCATTTCCAAGAAATTTGAGAAAGTGGAAGTAAGCAATCAACACCACCAACATTTACAAATGCGCCAAAATCAGTTATGCGAACAACTTCACCTTTAACAATTTGACCGACTTCAACTTGTGCAAATACATTTTTGCGTGTTTCCGCCATATTTGTTTCAAATACTTTTTTGTTAGACAAAATTAGATTATTTTGAGATTTATCCAAGGATAAAATCTTAACTTCTATTTTATCTCCAGGGTTGCAAATTGTTTCTCTTGCGCACAATTGACCTTGCGGAATAAAACCTTGAACACCGGAAACATCAACAACAACACCGCCTTTAACCATTTGCGATACAATAACAGCGATTGTTTCATCTGCTTCTTTAATTTTTTCAAGTTCTGCCCAAGTATGTGCAAGATGAACTTTCTTGTAGGATAGAGTGAATTTACCGTTTTCATCACAATCTTGTGTAATCAAAAATTCATACTCTGTATTCAAATCCAAAACATCTTGAACCTTAGCTTTTCTATCTGATGAAACTTCATAAGCCGGAACAAAAGCAGTACATTTTGAACCTATATCAACTATCGCCCCATCTGCTTCATAAGCACACACAACCCCTTTTACTATATCACCTCTTTTAAATTTGTAGTCATACTTAGCAAGAAGTGCTTCAAAATCACAATCTGAATACTTTTCAACCATTCGTATTCTCCTTATACATAATAAACACGCAGTTATTATAGCATACTTAGCGGATTAGAGCAATAGGCTCTAGAATTTCAAGTATTTATGTTACTCAAATTTAATAATTTTGTTTTTCTAAAATAAAACTATTGATCAAAAAGTAGGTCAAGCATTGCCTGACAATAATGATATTGGTTATTTAAAGTTACAAAAATACTTTTTCGCATTTCAAAAACTTACCATCAAACTTTGCAATTGCAGCAAGTTTTTCTTTGTCCATTAAAGTTACAAATTCATCAATCTCAAATGGTTGGTTTGGTATAATTGTCATTCCATTAGATATTTTCTTTTTTTCTTCTTCATTCAAATTATAAACAGCAAAATTTAATTTTTCTGTGGGGTAAATTAGTTTCTTTGTAACGATTTCAGGTGAATTCAAATCTTCTAGTTTTATAGAATTGTCAACATAAAAATCACCTGCTTTTATTCTCACCAGTTTAATTAGATGTCCTAATGCTCCAAGTTTTTCACCTAAATCATTCGCAATTGAGCGGATGTAAGTACCTTTTGAGCAAACAATTCTAATTTCGGCTTGTTGAGCAGCTTGGTTAAAATTCACGAGTTCCAACTCAAAAATGGTAACTTTTCGTGGCTCAATTTTGACTTCCTGTCCAGCTCTGGCATATTCATATAATTTTTTGCCGTTAATTTTTATTGCAGAATAAATTGGAGGTAATTGTTCAATTTCTCCACGGAAAAACTTCAAATTTTCTTCTATGTCTTCTTGAGTAACAATTTTGTCAGAAGTTTTGACAACTTCACCTTCTGTATCGTAAGTTGTGGTAGAGCTTCCAAATTGAATTGTTCCAATATACGCTTTCTCGTCATTAAGATATTCAATTAATCGAGTAGCTTTTCCTATACAAATAGGTAAAACTCCTTCAGCAAACGGGTCTAACGTTCCGGTATGACCGATTTGTTTAACCTTGGTAACACGTCTTAAAATAGCAACAACATCGTGCGAAGTTTTGCCGGTTGGTTTATATACGTTCAAAAATCCGAACATATTTATTTTATCTCACCGCTTGAAATCTTGTTAATCAAATCAAGTACTCGAGAACCTTGTTCAAGCCCGTCTGAATAGATGAATTTGATTTCCGGAGTTACACGTAATCTAATACGCTTGCCGATTTCATAACGAACTTTGCCGGTATTTTTTTCGATAATTTCTTTGTCTTTTGCGACTTGTTCTTCTGAACCTAAAACACTATAGTAAACTTTTGCATAAGAATTATCATGAGAAACTTCAACGTCCACAATTGATAAAACGCCTTCAATCCCTCTAACTTCTTTTCTGATAATATCAGAGATATCGCGCATTAATTCTTTCCTAACTCGTTCATTTCTTAAAGACATTGTTTTTCTCCTTTGTAATTCTGATACCTGTATTATAACATGAAAAAATAACCCCCACTTGACTAAAATTCATGTTTTCGATAGCATGAGGTCATCATAAGTAGAATAAGCTGAAAAGGGAATAAAAAAATGAGACGTACACTAGAAGGAACAAAAATTAAAAGACAGCATGTAAGCGGTTTCCGTGCAAGAATGGCTACTCCGGGTGGTCAAGAAGTTTTAAACAGAAGACGTGCTAAAGGCAGACATCAAATAGCAATTTCAGGCAGCAAACGTGCTTAGTCTGAAAAATTAGGTTTAATTTGATTAAAAAAAGACTGGCAATATCACCAGTCTTTTTTGTGTTTAAGTTTAAGTTAATGGTGCATAGAATGCATCCTACACTGACAAAGTAAATTGCGTTTTTTGAACGAATTTATGTTTAAAAATCGTAGGGTGCATACTATGCACCAATTATCTACAATTCACTTTTCACTATTCACTCGTATCACAACTTTTTAACAATTTCTTCCAAGCAAATTTTTACGTGTGCATAATTTAAGCCACCCTGCATATAAGCTACATATGGTGCACGCATAGGACCATCTGCTGAAAGCTCTATTGTTGAACCTTCAATAAATGTTCCTCCTGCCATAATAACTTGATCTTCATACCCCGGAATATATTCCGGAATAGGTGTTACATAGCCGTTAACAGGAGATAAAGATTGGATAGTTCTACAAAATTCTTCCAAATGCTCAGGTTTGCCAAAGATTATGTTTTGTATAATATCCGTTCTTTTTTCGTCGTGTCTTGGGCTGGAATTGAATCCGATATCTTCAAAAACTTTTGCTGCTAAAATAGCACCTTTTACTGCTTCTGAAACGATTGATGGTGCCATAAACAGACCTTGAAAAATAAGTCTGTGCTGATTAAACATAGCTCCGCCTTCAGAACCGATACCTGGGGCTGTTAGTCTATTTGCGGCACGTTCAACGAGCAATTCTTTACCTGCAATATAACCACCGGCTTCTACAATTCCTCCTCCGGGGTTTTTAATCAAAGAACCAGCCATCAGGTCTGCTCCAACTTCTAGCGGCTCTTTATTATCTACAAATTCACCGTAACAGTTATCGACAAAGCAGATACAATCAGGATTTTTGGATTTTACAATCTTACAAATTTTTTCAATCGTTTCCATAGAAAGTGATTTTCTTGTTGAATATCCTTTAGAACGTTGAATTAAAACCATAGTAGTTGTGTTATCAACCATTTTTTCTAATCTGTCGAAATCAATGTCAGTGTTGTTTATTAGAGGAACTTCGTCATACAAAACTCCGTTACCAATCAATGATGAACGTTTTGTTTCTTCATCTCCGGCTGTTCCGATAACTTCCTGCATGGTATCATAAGGCGCACCGGCAACAGAAAGTAATTTATCACCGTGTCTTAGGTTACCAAACAGTGCACAAGCAAGAGTATGTGTACCGGAAGCAAAATGGATTCTTACCAGTGCTTTTTCGGCACAAAATACTTGCGCAAAAACTTTATCCAAAACTTCTCTGCCCAAGTCATCGTGACCGTAGCCGGAAACTGTGTAGAAGTGTTCCGGTGCAACTTTGTTATCAAAAAAAGCTTTCAAAACTTTTCTTTGGTTATAATCTCTTATTTCATTAACTTGTTCAAATTCTTTTTCTAACGCTTTTTCGGCTAATTTAAAATCATAATTCATAATATATTTCCCTTTTGGTTTAATTATAGAATAAAGCGGTTTTTAAATCAAAATGGTGTCAATAGTCCTACAAATATCGGATTGACGGATTATTGAATTAGATGTTTAATTACATTATGCTTATAAGTTTAATTGAAAAAATAAATAGTATAAATGAGTTTTTGTTTGCACCAATTGATAATATTGTAGAAAAATTACCATTTGCGGATTGGGCAGTAGATGCAATATGTGACAGTATTCACTTGATACCGTTTTTGTTTTTTGTATTTTTAATAATAGAAATATTAGAATTTTATTATGCTGATAAAATCAATTCAACATTAAAAAAGACAGGTAAAGGCAGTGTGCTAATTGGTGCGCTTGCAGCAATTTTCCCTCAATGCGGTTTTTCTGTTATTGCAAGTAGTCTTTATGTCGATAGAATTATTACACGTGGGACATTGATAGCAGTGTATTTATCAACTTCTGATGAAACAATTCCAATTTTGCTCGCAACACCTTCTAAAGCTTATTTGATAATACCGATTGTCGGACTAAAACTATTGATTGGCATTGTAATGGGATATTTTGTAGATTTTGCACTTCCTCAAAAAGCTCAATTGGTAAAAAATTCAGAACAAAGCTTTGAAGACCGTATTGAAGAAGGTTGCTGTAAACATGATTTGGAACATGGAAACAAGCGTGAAATAATTATTCACCCTATTTTACACACAATAAATATCTGGGGATTTATCTTAGCAATAACTCTTGTTCTAAATTACTCTTTAACAAATATAACAATCACTGATTTTATAAGCGGTGGTAAGCTTTTGCAGCCAATATTTGCAGCATTTGTAGGTTTAATACCTAATTGCGCAATATCAATCGGACTTACTATGATGTTAATCAAAGGCACAATTACTTTTGGTGCGGTAATCAGCGGTTTGTTAGCTAATGCAGGTTTAGGACTTCTTGTATTACTTAAAAATAATGATTTTAAAGATACATTAAAAATAATTTTTATACTTTTATTGATAAGTATTATATCCGGTTTGGCTATTAATTTAATGTTAGGATAAAATCCGCTCTAGCTACGAATGCGAGTGTGGTTTGATGAGTTGAAAGTTGAAAGTGGAAAGTTGTTTTAAAGCGGTTAGTAGTTGCAACTATTAGAATGCCGTCATTACGAGGAACGTTAGTGACGAAGTAATCCAGTTTGATAATAATTTATAGATTGCCACGAAAATCTGTGATTTGTATGTAGATTTCTCCCTTGCGGGCAAGCCCCCTCCCTAGCCCTCCCCCATGGAGAGGGAATGTGCGCCTCGAAATATTACTTTACAACCCTCGTTCATTGTGGGAGAGGGAACAGCCATGTAGGTCAGCTTTACTAAGCTGACAAAATCTTTAACCTTTTAAAGCAACTTTTTACTTTCAACTTTCAATTTTCCACTCACCTACATACCCCCCAACTGGACTCTCTTTTTCGGCAATGTTTTAATCTCTGAAAAATTCCATAATTTAGAAGTTAGTTTTCTTGAGGTAACTCAGGAAGGGGTAAATGCTAATTGAATTTAGAAGCCATAAAATTCCCCAAAAATAAATAACGGACTTATACTTCTGAATCAATAGATTAAACATCTACTCTACCTATCAAAAAGGAGGTTAAAATGACGATTAGAAAACTTACTGTGGCAGCTGCAATTGCCGTTGGAATAGCAACATGTTCATTTAATACGGTAATGGCAGCGTGCCCATGTGACGAGCGTCCTGTTGTTACTCAGGGAGCTTGTCCTATTGAAGAAATTCCGGAAGTTACAGGTGCAGCTTGCCCTTGTGAGGCAATGCCACAACCTGACTGCGGTTGTGGAGCAGCTCCTCAATGTGAACCGGATCCAATTCCTTCATGCGCATTGTGCCCTGGCGTAAAAGATTTGTCACGAGAAGATATGAAACAAGTTTATTCATATCCTAACGCTGTTTACGGGTACAACAATTTTGTAGGTACAGAAAAAGACTCTATCTACACAGCAGAAGGTTTCTCAGTCAATAGAGAAATCAACAAACTTACAGCAGGAACAATGGGTACAACTGTTGCTACTGACGGTTCTGTTACAGGTGCGGCTTCAAACATTCCTTGTTTGAATGATTTAGCAAGACATAACGGAACACCAATCATTAGAGATGAAGCTAAAATGGATGGAAATGGCTGTCCAATTCAAATGGGCACAGCAAATTCTATGCAAGCAATCAAAAAAACATTAGTCCCTTTTGATTTGTCACCATTTAATAACATGACAGGTGCTGCAGCAAACTTGCAAATGTTTCCGGACGTACCTGACGGTTACTGGGCTTCCTGCGAAATCGACAAACTAGCTACAAATGATATTGTAGTAGGTTATCCTGACAGATTGTTCAAACCTTCACGTAACATTACTCGTGCTGAATTTGCAACAATGTTAGTTAAAGGTTTAGACAAAGACATGTACAATTGTGCACCGGAAAAATTATTCTCTGATGTTCCGACAAATCATTGGGCAAACTCTGCAATTACTGCTGCTGTTCACCAAGATTTGTTAAAAGGATATCCTAACGGAAAATTTGAACCGGCTCATAATGTAACTCGTGCAGAAGCTCTTTGCGCTTTATCTAAGGGAGTTAAATGTCCAACAATGGATAAATGTAAAGCACAAGAAATTTTATCTAAATATTGCGACGGTAATACAGTTCCGGAATGGGCTCAAATACCTATAGCAATTGCTTTGGATAAAGGTGCTTTAAATAATTCTCCAAACCCTAATACAATTGCGCCATTCAAAGATGCTTCTCGTGCAGATATAGCAGCAATGTTGCAAAATATTCGTGTTGCAGCAGGTATAGATAAGAATCCTGTAACTGCAAACAATGACTGTCCAATTTGTCCGGTTGATAAAAAAGCATTCATTGAAAACGAAGAAATTGTTAAAATTCCAACATTACAGTTAGAATTTAAGGATCAAGTTACGGCTAAATCTTCTCACGTTGGTCAAAGATTTGCGGCTAAAACATTAGAAGATGTTACAATTAACGGTCAATTATACCCTTGCGGTTCTAAGGTGTATGGTAAGGTTGTAGAAGTAATCAGACCATCCGGCTGTCAAAAAGGTGCTTTAAAACTTGCGTTCACAGAAATTGAACACTGCGGTCAAAAAGCTACATTACCAAGACAAATACTTAACGCAGAAATTAACAAATCTAATACTCCAAATATCGTATCAAGAATTGTTACAGCTCCACTTACTTGGGGTGGTCAAATGTTAGGTATTGTAGGTAGAACAACAGGCGGTATGTTGTCTAACTTAGGTAACGCTTTAGAAGACGTTGCTTCAGGTACAGGTATTGCTTTAGGAGAAACTTTCCAAGGTCAATTTATGGCTGCCGGCAGAAGCTTAGGTGACGTAGTTAAAGACACAGTTAAAGCCCCTATTGACCTAACAAGAACAGCAATTTCCGGTACTGTAGGTTTAGCACAAGCAACCGGCGATGAAGTTGGCTACTTGGTTGATGCTAAAGGTTATAAAATCTCAACTATTAACCCTAAAGAACATGTTACAATCGCATTTGGTTGCAGCGGCGAATAGTAAGTTAGTCGTTCGCTCATACAGGGGGGAAGAAGTCGTAGGATATACGGCTTCTTTCTTTTTATAATTGTAAATTTAAACTTTTTTATTAAATCAAAAAGGGCTTCGGATAATTTCCGAAACCCTTTTTGGTTTAAATGGTCGGGATGACACGATTCGAACGTGCGACCCCCTCGTCCCAAGCGAGGTGCGCTACCAAACTGCGCCACATCCCGATATATTCAGTTTTCATTTTGGTTTGTTGCGCACCTCCGGTGCTACCTCTCAGAAAACGTGACGTTTAGTCACCTTTTCTTCGGCAGAGTCAAACTGCGCCACATCCCGATATTTGATTTTCAATGCCTTAACGAACTACGCTATTTAACATAACAATATCCAATCGCTAATGCATGACAATCTTACTTTAAACAAAATTAGAAATCAAGTGTTTATTTACATTTTTTTGTAATTATTGCCCGTAATTTTCATTTTGTGTATAATTACTATGCAATGATACATTCAGTTCAGACAAAAACATCAGCATCCACTTTAGTACAAACTCTTTTGGAGATGGGCGTAGACAGTGTATTCGGCTACCCCGGAGCTTCTGTTTTAAGTATTTATAATGAATTGGCTAATACCCAACAAATTCGCCATTATCTGGCAAGACATGAGCAAGCTGCAATCCATGCCGCCGAAGGTTATGCTAGAACAAGTGGACAAGTCGGGGTGGTACTCGTAACTTCCGGCCCCGGTTTTACAAATACTTTGACAGGAATCGCTAACGCATATGCGGATTCTACACCACTGGTTGTTTTAGCAGGTGATGTTTCCGGCATCAATAAACATGGTAAAACGTTTCAAAAAGTCGACATTACAGCGCTTTCTAAATCTATTGCAAAAAAAGTTTTTGAAGTAACTTCAAAAGATGATATTTCACAAGTTTTAAAAGAAGCCTTTATGGAAGCTTCAACCGGTGTTAAAGGTCCTGTTGTAATAGGACTTCCAAGAAATATTCTTGAAAATGAATATAAACCGCAAAAATTGGAAACAAATATTCAAAAAAATGATTGTCACGTTGATTATTTAAACGAAATCAAAGAAATTAGCGCTTTATTAAATAATGCGCAGCGTCCGCTTATTCTTGTCGGTGGAGGATGTATAGATTCTGCTTCTGAAGTCGAAAAACTTACTTCAATTTTACAAATTCCCGTGATATCAACTCTTATGGGAATTGGAATTTATCCATCGGAAAACAATTTATATTTGGGAATGATAGGTTTGAATGGTGTTGAAGCTGCAAACGAAGCCTTGAGTCAATGCGATTTATTAATTGCGCTAGGAGTTGCTTTTTCGGACAGAACAACTTGTAAGAAAAATGATTTTGCGAAAAACTGCAAAGTTGTTTCCATAAATTTGGGAGATAAGCATTCAAAATTCCAACTGGAAATCACTGCGGATGTTAAAGAGTTTTTAACTCAATGCATTGAAAAGCAAGATTTATTTGCTCCTCAAGAAAAATGGAGAATGGAAGCTGATTTTCTTAAGGGAGAAGATGAAGAATTTTTAATACCGGAAGAAAATTACACTCGCTTACACTCATCATATGTACTGGAAACGCTTTCAGAATTTACAAAATACTACGAGCCTATTGTGGTAACGGATGTGGGACAGCACCAAATGTTAACGGCGCAATTTTTCCATTTTAACAAGCCAAGAAAATTTATAACCTCAGGTGGACTGGGAACAATGGGGTTTGGACTTCCGGCTGCAATAGGTGCACATATTGCAAACCCAAATACGCTTGTTCTTAATATAACAGGAGATGGTTCTTTCCAGATGAATTTGCAAGAACTTGCAACTTGTCGAGAGCATCATATTCCGGTAAAGATTATTATTATGAATAACGGCTACTTGGGAATGGTTCGCCAAATGCAAGAAAAACTATACAACCGTAGATATCAGGTGGAAATGACAAATCCTGATTTTACAAAAATTGCAGAAGCGTACGATTTATTCGCAATAAGAGTTAACGCAAAAGAAGAATTGATTCCGGCTTTAGAAAAAGCGATAAAGCATGATGGAACTGCAATTATTGATATTGCTATAGATTCTTTTGAAAATATTTAATAGTTACACAATGGATATGGTAAGGGAGATAAAGGGATAAGCAATGCCAAGATTACCTGAATATTTGAAACGTCCGATTATTGATACAGAAAAAACAAAAACAGTAAGAAGAATTCTTAAATCAAAATGTTTAAATACTGTTTGTGAAGGCGCAAGATGCCCGAATAAAAATGAATGTTATTCTGCAAACACTGCAACATTCTTGATTATGGGACAAGTATGTACAAGAAATTGTCGCTACTGCAATATTTCAACTGAAAGACCACAACCATTAGATTTAGAAGAACCTAAACATGTAGCGGAAGCAATCAAAGAACTTGGACTTAAATTTGCTGTTATAACATCTGTTACTCGTGACGATTTACCCGATGGTGGTGCAGAACATTTCAAAAACTGCATTGAAGAAATTAGAAAAATTTGTGATGCAAAAATAGAAATCCTTACACCGGATTTTCGCTCTAAAGCAGATTCTTTAAAACCATTGTATACTTCTTTAGATACAATAATTTCAGCTAAGCCTGATGTGTTTAATCACAATATAGAAACTGTACGGTCTGTTTTCAAAACAGCAAGACCGCAAGGCGATTATGATAGGTCATTAGAAGTTTTGAGATACATTAAAGCAAATTCTGATATTACTACGAAATCCGGACTTATGGTTGGATTAGGAGAAACAATTGATGAAATTGAAGCAACTTTTGCAGATTTAACAAATGCAGGAGTTGATATCCTAACAGTCGGACAATATATTCAACCATCAAAACAACATTTGCCTGTTGATAAATATTATACTCTAGAGGAATTTGAAAATTTGAAAGCTCTTGCACGCAAAATTGGGTTCAAAAATTTCCAAATTGATCCACTTGTCAGAAGTTCATACCACGCAAAAGGGTGCTATGAAGGTCGAGAAGTTGATAGTTAGAGGTATTGTGGATGAACTTTGGTACCAATAAAGAATATAAAACATTTGATAGTTTCTATGCAGATGGATATTCGATTGCAGAAGAAATAAAACAACTTACTCAAGGACAATCTGCAGGAGAAAGAGTAAATTTTGCGAGAACACATATCTCCAAAGATGTGTTGAATGGTTGTATTAATATTGGTAAATTATCTGTTGATGTGATAAAAGAACTTGAAAGCACAAGCTCTATTCTAAAATTTTCAATTGATAATATTGTAAAAAACTGTATTACTCATTCAGATGTTAAACTAGAGGATTATTTAAAAATTCCCCAAATAGCGGAAAGACCTTCAAAAATAATTAAATCTAAAAATGGATATGATGTAATGTTATTTCAAGAAAATGAAAAATATTATAAATTAATTGTAAAAACCACAAAAAATAAAAATGAAAACTTTGTAAAATCATTCCATTTCTTGAAAGAAAAACGCTATAATAAATATAAATAAGTAATAAAAAGATAATTCCGATTGTGTGGACTTAGCTTTCCCACTGTCACCTGTTGGTCCGGTTGCAAGATTTACCGTATCAGAATTATCTATTTACATTATAGCTGATATTCTTATTTTTTTCAACTAGGACGAGTTAGTTATGCTATAAAAATGGCGGCTTTACAAAAGCCGCCATTTTTTCTTTTAGTAGTACACTATATACTTTTAAATTTAACCAAATCTTGTTTTCTCATTCTGATATTTTCAGGTGTAATTTCAACAAGTTCGTCATCTCCGATGTATTCCAAGCAATCTTCCAAAGACAATTCTTTGTGTGCTTGAAGTGTTACCATAACATCAGCGGTCGCACTTCTCATATTGGTTAATTTCTTAGTCTTACAAATATTAACCACGATATCTTGAGGTCTGTTGCCTTCGCCAATAATCATACCTCTGTATACCTTAGTTTTTGGTGTTACAAAGAACACACCTCTGTCTTCAAATTGAGCCAATGCGTAAGGAATTGCTTCACCTTGTTCGTGAGCCAAGATAGAACCGCTTCTTTGTTTTGGAATATCACCAGCATAAGGTTTATACTCATCAAATGTATGGTACATTATGCCTTCGCCACGAGTCAAACGGATAAATTCTGTTCTAAAACCAATCAAACCTCTTGCAGGAATTGAGAATTTCATGTTTGTTCTGCCATTAGCGTTTTGCATTTCTGTCATTGTAGCTTTTCTGCCGGAAAGTCTATCAATACAAGTACCTGCATATTCTTCCGGAACGTCAACAAGAAGGTTTTCAAACGGTTCTTGTAAATTTTCGCCTTCACCTTTATAAATTACTTCCGGTTTAGAAACTTGGAATTCGTAACCTTCTCTTCTCATTGTTTCTATAAGGACACCTAAGTGAAGTTCACCTCTACCGCTTACTTTGAAACAATCTGTAGAATCTGTATCTTCAACTCTCAAACTTACGTTCTTTTCTAATTCGTCATAAAGTCTTTTTCTTAATTGTCTTGAAGTTACAAATTTACCTTCTTGACCTGCAAACGGGCTATCGTTTACAGAGAAATTCATTTGCAAAGTAGGTTCGTCAACGTGAATAAGCGGAAGCGGATTAATATTATTCGGATCACATAATGTTTCGCCGATATGAATATCAGAAAATCCTGCAATACCTACAATGTCACCTGCTTCAGATTCTTCGATTTCAACTCGACCTAAGTCTTTAAACCCAAATAATTTAGTTATCTTGCCACGTTCAATACTTCCATCTGCCTTAACCCAAGCAACTTGATCTTGTGAATGTACTCGACCGTTAGCAACACGACCGATAACAATTCTACCAACGTATTCGTTGTAATCCAAAGTTGTAGCTCTGAATTGGAAAGGTTTTTCAGCATCACCTGTAGGTGGTTGAATGTTTTCCAAAATGCAATCAAGAAGTGGAACCATGTCTTTTCTTTCATCGTCAAGGTGCTTGATAGCAAATCCGTTCAAGCTGCTTGCGTATATGTAAGGGAAGTCAATCAAGTCTTCTCTGTCTGTTAATTCTGTAAACAAATCAAAAACTTTGTCCAAAGTTCCGTCCGGATCACCAGCCGGCTTATCAATTTTGTTGATTACTACAATAATTTTAATACCAAGTTCCAAAGCTTTTGATAAAACAAATCTTGTTTGAGGCATTGGACCTTCTGCTGCGTCAACGATAAGTAAAGCACCGTCTACCATACCTAATACACGCTCAACTTCGCCGCCGAAATCTGCGTGCCCCGGGGTGTCTACAACATTAATCTTTGTTCCTTTGTATTCAATTGAAATGTTTTTAGAAAGGATTGTGATTCCTCTTTCTCTTTCCAAATCGTTGCTATCAAGAACTCTTTCTTGAACTTGTTGGTTTTCTCTAAAAGCACCGCTTTGTTTTAGCATGCAGTCAACCAAAGTAGTTTTGCCATGGTCAACGTGGGCTATAATAGCGATGTTACGTATGTTCTTATTTGTCATATTTCCATTCCCTATTTTTTAAATTGTTAGCTATTTGTCTAGTGTTATTTTTACACTTTTATTTTATATAAATCAAGTTCAAAAAACAAGTATTTTATGCTTAGCTAGTAGGTTAGGCATTGCCTGACAAAAATTATGTGTTGAACTAGGACAAAAGGTTGAAATTTATAAAAAATCGGTTATAATAAAAGAGTAGGGAGAGGTCTTTCGACCTCTTGCACAATCCCTACAGTAAACTTGCGATAGTAAGTATCAAATGCCCTAGTACTATTAGGGCATTTTTTACTATTACAAGTATTTCTTGTTTCGTCACGGCTTCCTCCTTTCTCTACACCTTTGCACAACAGAAGTTTGTCGTGTATGAGTAAAGGTTTCCACCATCTAGGAATTGCCCTACATATTGATTGTATCACATATTTTCACTTTTCAAGATTAATTATGCAACAAAATTTATGTTTTATTTATTTCAACCATTAATCAAAACATTAATTTTTTGTTTATTTTTTAAGGTTTTCTTGAAAATAGTGTTTTAATAATAATGTGGTTGAAATAGGTTTAAAAGATTCAATACTTTTCAAAACAATTCAACTCCTAAACTTACAATAAAAATAAGGAGATATAAATTATGGCAAAAACAATTGGTATTGACTTAGGTACAACAAACTCAGTTGTAGCAGTTATGGAAGGTGGTAAACCTACCGTTATAGCAAACGCAGAAGGTATGAGAACAACTCCTTCTATCGTTGGTTTTTCTAAAACAGGTGAAAGATTAGTTGGTCAACTTGCAAAACGTCAAGCTATCTTGAATCCGGATAAAACAATCGCATCAATCAAACGTCACATGGGCGAAGATTATAAAAAGAATATTGATGGAAAAGATTATACTCCACAAGAAATTTCTGCAATGATTTTGAGAAAATTGGCAGATGATGCTAGCGCATACTTGGGAGAAAAAGTTACTTCAGCTGTAATTACAGTTCCTGCATATTTTAATGATGCTCAAAGACAAGCAACAAAAGACGCAGGTAAAATTGCAGGCTTAGATGTTTTACGTATCGTAAACGAACCTACAGCGGCAGCTCTTGCTTATGGTCTTGAAAAAGATAAATCTGAAAAAGTTCTAGTATTCGACTTAGGTGGTGGTACATTTGATGTTTCTATCATTGATATGTCTGAAGGTACATTTGAAGTTTTAGCTACTGCTGGTGATAACCATTTAGGTGGTGATGACTTCGATAATGTTATTGTTGATTGGATGGCCGATGAGTTCAAGAAACAATACAATATTGATTTGAAGGCTGATCGTATGGCTCTTCAAAGAATGAAGGAAGCTGCTGAAAAGGCTAAGAAAGATTTAAGTGGTACTTTACAAGCTCACATCTCTCTACCATTCATTTCAGCTAATCAATCTGGTCCATTACACTTTGAAACAGATTTAACAAGAGCTAACTTCGATAAGATGACTAAGTTCTTGGTTGATAGAACAGTAGTTCCAGTAAAACAAGCTTTAAAGGATGCTGGCTTAAGTCCTAATGACTTGAATCAAGTATTACTAGTTGGTGGTTCAACAAGAATTCCTGCTGTTCAAGAAGCTGTTAAGAAAGAATTAGGCAAGGAACCTAACAAGTCTGTTAACCCAGATGAAGTAGTAGCTATGGGTGCTGCAATTCAAGGTGGTATCTTAGGCGGTGAAAACCCTCATGATGTATTGTTACTAGATGTTACTCCATTGTCTTTGGGTATTGAAACTTTGGGCGGCGTGTTTACTCGTTTGATTGACCGTAACACCACTATTCCGACCAGAAAGTCGCAGGTATTCTCTACGGCTGAAGACGGCCAGACCGCGGTAACCATTAGAGTGTTCCAAGGTGAACGTGAAATTGCCGCGCACAACAAATTGCTTGGTCAGTTTGATTTGGTTGGTATTCCGCCTGCACCGCGTGGTATGCCGCAAATTGAAGTGACCTTCGATATCGATGCCAACGGCATTGTGCATGTAAGCGCCAAGGACCTGGGCACCGGCAAGGAGCAGCACATCAGCATTACCGCCTCCTCCAACATGAGCAAGGACGACATTGACAAGGCAGTGAAGGAAGCAGAGCAGTTCGCCGCCGAGGATAAGAAGAAGAGAGAGGCCGTAGACCTGCGCAACAACGCAGACCAGATGGTTTACCAAACCGAGAAGCTGCTCAGCGAGAACGGCGATAAGTTCAGTGATGACGACAAGAGTGCGCTGAACACCAAGCTGGACGCGCTGAAGGAAGCACTGAAGGGCGACAACACAGACGCCATTAAGAGCGCCGAAGAGGACTTGACCAACAAGTTCTACGAGGTGTCTCAAAAGATCTATGAAGCCACCCAGGGCGCGCAGGGTCCCCAGCCCGGCGCAGCACCCGGTGCAGATGCAGCACAGGGCGGCAATGACGCCGGTTACACCGACGCAGACTACACCGAGGTGGACGATAACTAATCCCCTCTCAGGAACGGCGGCAGGCGGTAATACACCAGTATTGCCGCCTGCCTATACCGTTATCTATACTGAAATCTAAACGACGGAGGCTACTATGCCTGAAGAAAAACGAGATTACTACGAGGTGCTGGGCATAAACAAAGGCGCCTCGGAGGATGAGATCAAAAAAGCATACCGCAAAACCGCCAAGAAGTACCACCCGGACCTGCACCCGGACGACCCGGTGGCCGAGGCCAAATTCAAGGAATGCAACGAGGCCTACGAAGTGCTGGGCGATCCCCAAAAGAAAGCCCGATACGACCAATTCGGCTTTGCCGGGGTTGACCCCAACTACGGCGCCGGACAGGGCGGCTACGGCGGCGGTGGCTTTGGCTTTGATGGCGGCGACATTGACCTG
>URPS01000020.1 GCA_900549855.1 uncultured bacterium
CCCCACCCGAATTTCTAAGTTTCGCATAGCTCAACTTGAAATTCTACCCTCCCCCGAGGAGAGGGAAATGCGCCATCACTCCGAGGCGGAGCCGGTAATTTTTAAACAATCTGGTAATTTATACCAAGTAGCCGACTGTTATATGAAAAGTCTTTTTGCCTACTTTTCAGTAACTATTAACCAGCCCCTACCCTTCCCTCTCTGTCACTAGCGTGACATCTCTCCCGCTTAATGGATGTTGCGGGCGAGAATTAAGTTTTAGACGAATCTGTTCCCTCCCCCGAGGAGAGGGGATGCGCCAAACCTGTAGTTTCACTCCGAGGCGGAGCCAGTTATTTTTAAACAATCTGGTCGTTTTTACCAAGTAGCCGACTGTTATGTGAAAAGTCTTTTTGCCTACTTTTTCTACAGAAAAAGTAGGGCTTTACAATTATTAACTATAATTGTATGATAGTAGTAAGATTGGAGGAATTTTGGCAGAGAAATTCAAAATACAAGGCGGAGAGATTCTTAAAGGCGAAGTTTCAATAGGCGGTGCAAAGAATGCTGTATTGAAACACTTGGCAGCTACAATACTTGTTAAGGGTAAAACAAAGATTTATAATGTACCTCAACTTACGGATGTTGAGATTATGTTGAATGTTTTGTCTGATTTAGGCGCTAAGTATGTTTATGACAAGAAAGAAAAATCTGTCGTTGTTGATGCTACTGATATAACTTCAATCACCGCTAAGTATGAACTAGTGAGCAAAATGAGAGCTTCATTCATTATATTGGGCGCTTTGATGTCCAGATGTCGAGAAGCGATTGTTGCGCTTCCAGGGGGATGTGCTATTGGCGAAAGAAGAGTTGACTTCCATATTAAGGGATTAGAAGCTCTTGGTGCTAAGATTAAAATTGAAAACGGTTATGTGCATGCTCGTGCTTCAAAGTTAGTAGGTGCAGACATATATTTGGATATACCATCTGTTGGTGCTACTGAAAACTTGATGTTAGCAGCTGTTTTGGCAGAAGGTTCTACAAGAATTCAGAATGCTGCACAAGAACCGGAAATTGTTGATTTGGCAAATTTCTTGAATACAATTGGTGCTGACGTAAATGGCGCAGGTACTTCTGAAATCGTGATTAATGGAGTTAAGGCTGAGAACTTACATTCAGCTGAATATACAACGATTCCTGATAGAATTGAAGCCGGTACTTTTATGGCTGCAGTAGTTGCCACTAAAGGAAAAGCTATTATTAAAAATGTTTACCCTGCACATTTAACATTCTTCAACGATAAGTTGATAAAAATGGGTGCTAATATTAAGTTGGTTGAACCAACCACTATAGAAGTAAGCTGTAAGAATAGATTATCTTCTATCAATTTTGTGACTCAGCCTTACCCTGGATTCCCAACAGATTTGCAAGCTATTGCAATGACTTTGTTAACTACTGCGGATGGTGTTGGAATTATTACAGAAAGCTTGTATGAAAACAGATTTATGCAGGTACCTGATTTAAGAAGAATGGGTGCTGATATTCATCAGGACAGAAACCATGCTATTGTAAAAGGTGTTAAGCAGCTAACAGGTGCTACTGTTGCAGCAAGTGACTTAAGAGCTGGGGCTGCATTAGTTATTGCAGGTTTGATGGCAAATGGTGAAACAATTGTTGAAAAATTGCATCATATAGATAGAGGTTATGAAGAGTTTGAGTACAAACTTCAAAAACTGGGCGGTAAAATTTACAGATTTAATGATGAAAACGAAAACCAAGTTGAGAAGGGAGTAATAAATGAGTCCCGCTTATAAGAGATGGTATGATCACGATCCAAAATTATTGGAAGTGATAGAGCTTTTAAAAAATTATCAAGACGAACTAAAAGACCATGCTGTAGTCTTTTTAGACAAATTGGAACAAAAAGTTTCAAAGGAAGCTTTAGATAGATTTTATGATTTGGTAAAACCTGTTAATGGTTCAAGATGGTATGATAAAGATCCTATTATATCAAGAACCGTCGAAATTCTAAGAGTTGTTCCTCCGGAAGTTCAGAAAGCTTGTGCGGAAAGATTTATTGCAGCATTAAAAGAAAAAGGTATTGAATACGAAAGCCCTAATGCTTAATAATAGTTTCCTATTGGTAAATTATTATTGAGTTCACTTTCCGGTATTGAAATTTCGTTTTCAATACGTTCTCGCAACTCTTTTACGGTTTGGTATTTTGTGTTACTAAAGTTGTCAAAAGAGTCGTCTAAACTTTCAATCGAGTCCTTAATCTCTTCTTCTCTAATTATCATCATTGCTTTTTGGTAATTTGATTCTGCTTCTCGATGCTTCTCAAAGTTTTCTATATCTACTTGCTTTTTTTCTATAGCTTGAGTAATTTTTCCTTCTATAAAAGGCAGGCTTGCTATAATTGGTGTTGCTATCATTGCGTTAGTAAATAACTTTCTTGTTGAAATATTCATTTTTTAGTCCTAAAAATCTAATCCTTTTATAATAATACTAGAACAAAATAAAATTTGCTTAATTTTTATAAAATTTTAAAAATTTGTTAATTTATGTATATAATTAATTCAATTGAAATACTTAAATATTTACGTTAGTATTTTGTATATAAGATAACATTAGTAGATATTTTAAGTGTGCAACCGTAAAAAAATATGAAACTGGAATTCGCATCATTTTTTGACAATTTAGTCAGAAATATAAAAAAATCTAAAAGTTTTACACTGACCGGACTTACTACGTTCAGCAGACTTTTGTTGCTCAAATATATTCAAAAACTTTCCGGCAAAAAAATATTGTTTGTAACGTCAACCGAGCAATCTGCATTAAAGTATGCTTCTGACTTGGGACGCTTATTTGAGTTGGATTCCAGAACAATTCCTTATCAGAACATATCTCCGTATGAAGTTGTTACGGGAAATTTATATGATTATGAAAAACAGGTTAAAATTTTGCTTTCTGAACCTGATATTGTAATAGCTCCGGTAAAAGTTCTTTTGGAGAAATTTCCTAATAAGGAATTCTTTAAAAAGAATTCTTTTACTTTAAAAGTCGGCGATAGCATAAGCCAGCAGGATTTGTTAGCAAAATTAATAAAGCTTGGTTATAAACGCTCTACAATGGTATCTGATATTGGAGAATTCAGTATCAGAGGTGATATTTCCGATATTTATACTCTTGAGGATAATGCCGCAAGAATTGAATTTTGGGGTGATGAGATTGTTGATATCAGATATTTTGATAACGAAACCCAAAAATCTATCGAAAAAGGGATTAAAGAAGTCAAAATTGAACCTTTGTACAAATTTATTTTGCCCGAAAAAGCCCCAAAAGATTTTCCGCAAGACTTAAAGGAACAATTAGATAATGAAGGTTATTTTGAAGGAATAAATGTTTATCAATCTTATTTTAATGAAAATTTAGTCAGTGTTTTAGATTATTTTCATGAATATATTGTTGTTGTGGATGAATTTGCAGAAGTAAGTTCTAAGTATCAGCAAATTGATGATAATTTTGTAAATGGTTATAATGAAGCATTAAAGACTAATCAAATTGCACCTTTGAAGGAACTTAATCATTTTACTTATCAAGAAACATTAAACAAGATTGCAGGTTCACAAAAAATTTATTTCAACAATTTCTTATCAGATGAGAATAATGAAATTATTGATATTGATGCCAGAAATGTTCAAATTTTTGATGCAAATATGGACGCTGCTGCTCAATTTATAAAAGAGCACAAAGGTTTTCAAATTACAATAGCGACCGACTTTCAAGAACGTGTTAAAGAAGTTTTTAATTCATATGGGCTTTTTGATATCAATTATATTAGAAATATAACATCACAAGGTACAGAATTAATTGATGGGAAAATTCTTTTGCTAACAGATAGAGAGCTGTTTAACAAAAGACAAAAGGATGTTCCGACAAACAGAAAACGACATTATAAAGAAAAAGCCGAATATATTGAAAATATTAATGATATTCAAGAAGGTGAATATGTTGTCCATTCTATTCATGGAGTCGGAATTTATAAAGGACTTTCTAAGCAAGAAATTGACGGACAACTAAAAGATTATTTAACAATAGAATACGCAAGCAAAGATAAATTGCATATTCCTGCAGAACAGATTAACATGCTTTGTCGCTACAGGGGCTCCGGACAAATTAAACCAAAGCTTTCCAGAATGGGCGGAAGCGATTGGGAAAATACCAAAACTAAAGTTAAAAAAGAAGTTGAAACTATTGCTTATGATTTGTTGAGATTGTATGCAAGAAGGAAGATGCAGACAGGCATTCAATTTGCATCGGATTCTCCATTGCAATTAGAAATGGAAGACACTTTTGAATACATAGAAACTCCTGACCAACTGAAATCTATTAACCAAATTAAGGCTGATATGGAAAGTGCAAGCCCGATGGATAGACTGGTGTGCGGAGATGTTGGATTTGGAAAGACAGAAGTCGCTATGCGTGCAATGTTTAAGGCTGTAACTTCTTTAAAACAGGTTGCTGTAATTGTTCCAACGACAGTTCTTGCTTTGCAACACTATCAAACAGTTCTAGAAAGATTTAAGCCTTTTGGAATTGATGTTGAACTGCTTTGTCGTTTTAGAAGTACAAAAGAGCGCAAAGAAACGCTCAAAAACCTTGCAACAGGAAAATGCGATGTAGTTATTGCAACGCATAGTTTACTGCAAGATGATGTTACTTTCAAAGATTTAGGTTTGCTGGTAATTGATGAAGAACATAGATTTGGTGTAAGACACAAAGAAAAATTGAAAGAATTTAGAGAAAATATTGATATTATCTCAATGTCAGCAACGCCAATTCCACGTACTTTATATATGTCTTTATCAGGAATCAAGGATATTTCTGTAATCAATACTCCACCTCAAAACCGTTTGCCAATTAAAACTTTTGTCGGCGAGTACAACGAACAAACTGTTAAAAATGCAATTGTGAATGAAC
Source organism: uncultured bacterium (assembly GCA_900549855.1). GTDB lineage: Bacteria > Cyanobacteriota > Vampirovibrionia > Gastranaerophilales > Gastranaerophilaceae > CAG-196. The sequence continues at coordinate 4,963 of URPS01000020.1, forward strand.
TCGATAGAGATGGTCAAGTATTTTACCTTTATAACCGTGTTGAAACTATTGAAGAATTTAAACTAGAGCTCCAAAAACTTGTTCCGCAAGCAAGAATAGCAATCGGGCATGGACAATTGAGCGAAAAACAACTAGAAGATGTGATAATAGGGTTCGACAACCACGATTATGATATCTTGTTATGCACAACCATTATCGAAAACGGTATCGACATTCCTAATGCCAATACTATGATTATCCACGAAGCCGACAAGCTTGGTTTAGCTCAGCTTTACCAACTTAGAGGTCGTGTCGGCAGAAGTGAAAAACAAGCATATTGCTACTGTTTTTATAAAGGAAAATTTGATAAAAACATCGGCAATTCAACTAAAAAACTTGAATTTAAAGGACTATCTCAAGAAGCAACTGAGAGATTAAAAGCTATAAAAGAATTCACTACTCTTGGCAGCGGTTACAGAATTGCAATGCGAGATGTTGAGATTCGTGGTGTCGGTAATATTCTCGGAACAAAACAACATGGACACATGATAAATGTGGGATTTGATACTTATTGTCAATTGCTGGAAGAAACTGTAAATGAGCTTAAGGGTGATGCTGTTAAAGCAAATAAACCTACTGTTGTTGATATCAATGTTACAGCTTATATTCCGGATGAATGGGTCGGTTCCGGTGAACAAAAAATGATTGAATATAAACGTTTATCTGACGTTAAGAATGAAACAGAATTAAATTATATTGTTTCTGAATGGAAAGACAGGTTCTCCAGAATTCCTGATGAAGTTGAAAATCTCATTAAACTCATCAAATTAAGACTTATTGCAACTGATTGCGGCATTTCTATTATAAGAGAAGCCGGTAACGATGTAAGAGTATACTCTCCATTTACTCCTTATGAGTGGAATATTATTAAGCAAGGTTTAGATAAGAGTATATTGAGAAGAATTAAATTTACAGTTGCACCAAAGTCTTGCACTAATGGAAAATCTATACTTCTTGTAAACAATAGTAACTTAACAATAGAAGAAATGTTTAACATTTTATCAAGTTTGTTTTATTATATAAAAGAAACCATAAATAAATATCAGTAAGAGAGTTTATATAAGGAGTATTAAATGAAAAAATTATTATGCTGTCTGGCATTATCAACAGTGCTATTATCAGGTTGTTCTTTGATGCACAAATCAGAAGGTATAATCAAAGTTAACAACGAAGTAATTACACAAGCTCAATTTGACGAAGCTTTTGATTCTAGCGTTGATAAATCTTTCTTAAAATCATTTGGCGGTTCAAAGAATTTCGTGAAGTCTGACGAGAATCCTATGTATGGAATTTTCAAGGATAAAATTGTAAATGAGTTAATAGTTAAAAGCCTTTTAGACCAAGAAATTGCTAAAAAAGGTATTAAAGCCACTGATGAAGATATCCAAAATGAATTAAAAACTATTATTGATAAAGTTGGTTCTAAAGAAGAATTGAACAAGATTTTGAAACAAAGAGGTGTTTCAAATGCTCAATTTACAGATGATTTAAAAACTCAAATCAAAATTAAAAAACTGGTAAATTCTGTTCAAAAAATCAATATTTCTGATAACGATGCAAAAAAATATTATGACACACATAAATCAGAATTCGTTCATGGAGAACAGGTTAGAGCTTCTCACATTTTGATTTCTGCTAACACATTGGAAATCATTCAACAATTAAAAGCTAAAAATCCAAATATTGATCCTGCTGACATGAACACTCAAGTTGAAGCAGCTATTGCAGCACAGAAAGCAAAAGCAGAAAAAGTTTTGGCACAAGTAAAACAAAATCCGGATGATTTTGCAAAAATTGCTCAAAAAGAATCTGACGATAAAGCTAGTGCAGAAAGAGGCGGAGAATTAGGTTTCTTCCCTAAAGAAGCGATGGTGCCTGAATTCGCCAATGCAGCTTTCTCTATGAAGCCTAATACAGTAAGTGAACAGCTTGTACAATCTCCATATGGTTTCCACATTATTAAAGTTACAGATAGAATGGAAGCAGGTTCTACACCATATGTAAAAGTAAAGGATGAAATCAAATTCTACTTGGAAACTCAAAAACAAATTGAAGTTCTAAAAAATATCACAGATGGTTTAATGAAGAATGCAAAAATTGAATATTTGAATGATTCATTCAATCCAAAGAAAACGGTTAAAGATGTTACTCCGCAACCTGTAAAGAAAGAAGAAAAGAAATAGTTTAAAAGAAAAAATGCGGGAAAAATTCCCGCATTTTTTATCTGGAGAAATTTATGTTAAGAAAAGCTGAAAAAAAAGATATTGCAAGAATTGCAGAAATTATAATATTTACTAAAAGACATACATATAGAGATATTTTTAAAAATGACCATGTTTCATTTAATGTTATGCAAGTTTTAAGCGAAGCTGAAACTTATAGCAAACCACACGCACTTGATAATATGTTTGTTTATGACGACGGAATCGTAAAAGCAATGATTAATGCGGAAATAACAGACGAAAAGATTACAATAAGCGATTTTTATGTAGATAAATTCTTTCAAGGTGAAGGAATCGGAACTTATGTAATGAAAGAATTTGAAAAAATGGCTAATGGAAGAAAAATATATTTCTGGGTTCTTGATAAAAATATTCCGGCTAGAGAATTCTATGAACACCTAGGTTTTAGCTTGACCGGAGTGAAACAAGAATTTGAAAATTCAGGATTTTATATATTGCAGTACGCAAAATAAGGCGAGAAGTAATTTATCACTGCGCATGTTCACTTCTCAACAGTACTACTGTTCGGTAAAAAATTAGAATGTGATGACTATTATTGTCAACATAGGTAGATTAGCTTAAACATAATATTCATAGTAAAGCACATCAATCAATAGTAGTGCGTCATTGCGAGAAAATTGAGACTTTGGTCTTGTATCTTTACTTAGAACCTTGAGAATTTTCGTGGCAATCCAAAAATTTAAAAAATATACTTACAGGCTGGACGTCTGGATTGCTTCGCTTTACACTACACTTACTAGTTTGTAGTTTCTCTACACATTTGAAAGTGAAGTGAAATACGCTCGCAATGACGAATAGTAAAACTACCAGAGTGCCGTCATTGCGAGAAAATTAAGGCTTTGGGTTTGTAGGTTTGATTATAACTTAGAGAATTTTCGTGGCAATCCATTACTTTAGCATTTAATTATAGACCAAATATCATCCTACTAATCTAGCGACTGGATTGCTTCGCTTTACACTACACTTACTAGCTTGTAGTTTCTCTACACATTGGTAAGTGAAGTGGAAAACGCTTGCAATGACGGTACTTTTGTATTGCAAGTCACTTACACAAATAACTTTATCTTGTTCTTATAAAATTACTCAATTCTAAAATGAGTTTTTCTTTTGTAATTTCTGGCATGATTTCTTTCATAGAAACGATGCCTTCAACTTTTTCGTTAAACAAATTTTCCAGAAACATTTTATTATAATCAAACAAAATTGAACCATGCTGTAAAATATACCCTTGCTTTCGGCATTGAGCAGAGCCGATAAATTTTTTACCTTCGAAACAAACATCTGCTCCCGTTGAAATAAGCATACAGTAATCAAAATGAGTTGAAACTTTTTTATTTTCGCCAAAATCTAATTCAATCCCCAATGTTTTGAAAAAATCAATCAGAATGCCGGAAATAAATTTGTAAGAGAGTGCTACGCTATCTCCGGATGGAATACTACTTACCGGAAATACGCAGCTGTATGTTATTTCGTCATCATGTAATAACGCTCTTCCGCCGGTTAATCTTCTTACAACATCAATATCATGCGATTTGATAAAATTATCTTTTTGGTTTCTACCTAAAGAAATACACTTAGGTGACCAGCCATAAAGTCTAAATACAGGTTCTTGGGATTGATTAGAAATCGCATCTTCTAATAAATCAGAATCAATTTGCATGTTTTCTTGACCGGTAAAAACTCCATATTCGATTAATTTCATTCTCTTTCACGAGCTTTCTTAAGAAGTGCATCATCATTAGTGCGTTCAGCAAGCGGCATTGGAATAAATAAATCTTTGTATCTTCTAATTGCATATTGATCAGTCATTCCAGATATATAATCTGCAACAATTTGCGGAATTTCTTCTTGTGTATAATAAGGTTGAAGCATATTAGTATAATATTCGTACAAAGATTTTATAATATTTTTAGCTTTCTTTTCTTCTGCTTTTGCAATTGGATCCAGATAAACATTATCAAACATCCAAGTCCTAAGTTTTGTTACGTAAAACCAGCCTTCTTCCGACATCGTAACTTTTTCTTGATTCATAGAACTTGTGATTACATCTGTAATCATTTTACCCAACCTTGCAGATTGATTAGAAGTGAAATATTTAACACAATCGTTTGGTAAATCTTCTTCTGAAATAATCCCTGCTCTTATGGAATCTTCTATGTCGTGATTTATGTATGCTATTTTATCAGCATATTGAACAACTTGCGCTTCCGGAGTTTTAGGTTTGTATCCCCAAGTGTGGGTTAAAATTCCGTCAACAGTTTCACGACATAAATTCATATCTTCCAGAACTTCTACAACTCTAACGCTTTGTAAGTTGTGATGAAATCCTGTTGGAAGCAATTCATCTAAAGTCCCTTCGCCGCAGTGACCAAAAGCCGTGTGCCCTAAATCGTGTCCAAGTGCGATTGCTTCAACTAAGTCTTCATTTAACTTTAATGCTCTTGCCATAGTCCTACCTATTTGAGCAACTTCAAGAGTGTGAGTTAAACGTGTTCTGAAGTGATCATTAAAAGGTGATAAAAACACCTGTGTTTTATGTTTTAAACGTCTGAATGACTTTGAATGAAGAATTTTATCTCTATCTCGTTGAAATTCTGTTCTGATTTCAAATTGTTCATTTCTTGGGCGCTTTCTACCTTTTGATTTTAAACATTTTGTAGCATATGGACTCAAAATCTCAAGTTCACGTTCTTCTAATTGTTCTTTTATTGTTTTGCAATTTGTATTCATACCCAGATTATATATTAAACAAGCGGTTTTGCCTACTATAATCATTGTATTTTTCGGGTATATAGTGTATTATATTTATATACTGGAGAGAGAATAGATGAGTACTTTTTTTAATGCAGAATTTATAATACGCTTGTTTATGGCAATTGCTTTAGGCTTTGCTTTAGGTTTGGAAAGAGAACTTACAAATAAGTATGCGGGACTTAGAACACATATTTTGGTTTGTTTGGGAGCTTGTATTTTTACATTGCTTTCAATTTATGCGTTTCCGACTTTTGCAACCGGTGATAATGTCGATATTGCGCAAGCTACAGGTATAAGAGATACTTCCAGAGTTGCAGCCCAAATTGTTACAGGTATTGGTTTTATAGGTGCCGGTACAGTACTTAGAAATGGTCCTATGGTTTTTGGATTAACAACAGCGGCTACATTATGGATTGCAGCTAGTATCGGTATGGCTTGTGGCGCAGGGATTTTTGATGTTGCAATTATTGCAACAGTATTGAGTGTAGCGGTATTGACGCTTATCAGAATCTTTGAAAAACAAATTTTACCATCAAGCGGGAAATTAGTCAGAAGATGCAAAATGACAGTGTATCTAAATATAAATGATGTAAAAACTGTTTACGATTTTTTGTGTAGTAATGTAGAAAATGTAAGGGATTTTTCATCTAAAAAACTTTTAGAAAATCCGCAGAAGGCGAAAGTAACAGTAGTTTTTGATATCGGTTGCAAAAGAGCTTTAAATTCTTTTTATGACAAGGTTAATGGTTTAGTTGATTTGGATTCAATATCATTACAGGAATTAAATGATTAAGGAAAAAGAGAAAAAAGAACGATTTATACAAAAAACTAAAACGCAAATTATCAAAGAGTATTTGCGCACCGTTTTTTATTCTTTTTCTATTGCATTAATTTTTACGGTCTTACTTTCTTTTCATGCAAGAAGTGAAATGATAAAAAATCTTTATGAAAATAAAGGAATGCGAAACAAAATCAATCAAGAGCTTGCAAAACAATTGGTTCAAAAATCCGATTTTATGAAAGACTTAAGAACGAAAAACTATGCAATCTGCTTACAAGTCGGCAATATCTATGAATCAGCAGGAGATTATGAAAAAGCTCAACAAGCTTATGAATTGGCTCTGGAGAAGGCTACTTATGGAACTTATACTCCTTATTACAGACTGTCAAGAGTCCTTATTTTGCAGGGCAAAATGGAAGAAGCTCAAACTATTATTAAATCAGTAAAAGATATCAGTGATAAAAATCTTATTAAGTTCAAGACTCGTGCATATATAGAAATGGGTGATAAATATTATTCTATGGGTAAGTTTTTGAGTGCAGCAAAAAGTTATGAGAATGCAAAATTTTATTATGATAAATTTACTAAAAAAGATAAGAGTGTAGAAAAATCTATTGCAGAAAGAACGGTAAAAGCATATATAGAAACGGCTGATGTTATGGTTAAAAGTGGTCACAATTCTGATGCGGTAAGATTTTTACACAAAGCAGAAATATATGACGCTAAGAATTTTAATTTAAGGTACAAACTCGCAATTATTTATTCAGATTTAGATCCGATTAAGTCTTTGAAATATTTTGAACCACTTTTGAAAGAAAAGCCTCAAAGTATTGATTATGGAGTTTACTCAAAAGCACTTATAAAAGCATCTAATATATTAGAATTGCAAGGTAGATTAACAGAAGCAAAATATTATAGATATAAAATTCATTCGGTTGATTTGTTTGTAAATAATAAAGTTATTTACAAAAATGATATTGAAGTTTTAATTGACGAATTTGGTGTAAAAAAAGGATTCTTGACTTATAAATTAAAAGGGAAATTCCGTTTTAAAAATGTATCCCATATGGATATTAAAAACATGTCCGTAGATTTTGTATTAAGAAAAGAAGAAAAAATCAAGGAAACTCAAGCTTATAGATGTGTGACAAAAAGTGCGCCGTTGTTTTCTAATGGTGGTGTGACAGAAGAAGTTGCAATTAGTTTAGGTAAAAATATTTTTACAAAAAGAGAACTGGATCAGTATATTGTTGATATTTATTTGTATAAAGATGAGCAATATAAAACACTTGTGTACTCAATGAAAGTTCCGCAAAAAAAAGTCAAAGATTTTTATGAGCTTGAACTGCTGCCTGATATAACATACTAATGTTCACCTAAAATTTACAACTTAAGATTTACCACAAAAGAAAAGATTTACCCCTTTAGTGTGGGAGCGGAATTCAGTAACAATTTTGTATAATCAGCTTTTGGGCTATTAAAGATTTTATCTGCAGAATTTTCTTCCACTAACTTTCCGAAATACATTACGCCGACTCTATCTGCAAGATAACGTATAACGTTCAAATCATGAGAGATAAAAAGAATTGTTAAATTACGTTCTTTTTTTAAATCTTTAAGAAGATTGATGATTTGAGCTTGTATACTTGCATCCAGTGCACTGACGGGTTCGTCTGCAATAATTAGTTTTGGATTAAGAATTAAGGCTCTTGCGATAGCAATCCTTTGCCTTTGTCCACCGGAAAACTCATGCGGATATCTATCCAAGCTATCATCTGATAAACCTACATCATATAAAACAGATTTAACTAGTGCATTTTTTCTGTTTTTAGAATAATTTGTGTTGATATCAAGCGGTTCAACCAAAATATCCTTAATCTTCATCTTAGGATTCAGACTGGAATAAGGATTCTGAAATATCATTTGCACATCCTTGGGATAGCTTTTCTTTTCTTCTTTTGAATATTGTAAAATATTTTTGTTTTCAAATAAAATTTCACCACTAATCGGTGTTACAAGTCTTGTTATGGATTTTGCAATTGTAGATTTGCCACAACCGGATTCGCCGGCTAAAGCATAAATTTCACCTTTGTTTATAAAAAGTGAAACATTGTCGACAGCCCTAAGCGCTTTTTTTGAGTTACTATTCAGGGTTACATAATCAACTGTTAAATTTTTTATCTCTAAAATTTTATCCACATATATATATTATCATAATTTGGTTTATGGTAAAATCGTCGATGAGGATAAGGAGTTTAATATGTTTGATGTTTTTGTAAAAAAATATATAACTGTAAAGAATATAATATTTTTCATAATTGCACTGCTATTTTTGATTTTTATCACAAAAATTAAAGATATCGCAATATTGTTTTTTGCATCATACGTAATTGCATGCTCGCTTAATCCCCTTGTTGATAAAATGGAAAAAAAGATGAACCGTTCTTTGGCATCTGTTTTGGTTTTATCGGGAATTTTAATTTTGTCAGCCGGATTTTTGTTACCACTAATCCTTGTTGCCGGTCATCAGATAAAATCATTTTTGCTAATGTTACCTGAACACATAGATACTGTTAAGAACTTTTTACTTACAACTCCGTTTGTTAATCAATCTGCGCTTGCACAATTGGACATAGGAGAAGTTTTATCAACTGCATCCGGTTTTACTTCAAAATTTGTAAATGATTCTATAAATTTCAGCATGGAACTTGCTTCTGCTATCGTGTATTCTCTTGCTGCTTGTATTATTGTTTACTATTTTATGGTCGATAAAGAAACTGTTAGAAAAACGTATTGCAGTTTGTTCCCAAATCAAATGAAAAAGCGTGCGGAAGAAATTCTTGATTCTATTTCTGAAAAAATTGGCGGTTATATGATTGCACTTGTTGTAACAATTGTATTTGTTGGTCTGATGATGACTATGGCATTGTTGGTATTAGGTGTAGACTATGCTTTATTATTAGGGGTTTTAACATCCGTACTTGATATAATACCTGTAGTAGGACCGGCTTTGGCGCTTGTTATAACGTTGCTTGTTGCTTACAAAATGGGAGCACTAACAATTGCACTTATTATTGTTTGGTTTGCAATTGTACAATGGGCAGAAAATAATCTGGTAAGACCTTATATTTTTGGCAAATTTCTGGATCTCCATCCGTTAATAATTTACTTTTTCTTATTTGTAACTGCACAATATTTAGGAGTAATTGGTGTAGTATTTGCTCCGGCAATTGCAGCAACAGTTTGTGTTTTGATAGAAGAACTTTATATTAAGAATGTAAATTAATGGAAAAGAAATTATATAAACCTACAAGTGGAGATTACAATTTTTTAATGGCATATCCTGCGATTGAAGAGTTTGCATTGGCTTCTCTTGGGTATTTGTGGTTGTATCGTTTAGCCGATATGACAGAAGGAATAAATGCCATAAGATGTGCTACCGATAATTTACCGAACTTACGCAATATTGATAGTATCGCTTTTTCAATGTCTTTCGACTTTGATTTTATGGGTGTGTTTGAAATATTAGAAAAACTCAATATTCCTTTTTATGCAAAAGATAGAGATGATAGTTATCCGCTTGTTTTTGCCGGAGGTCCTGTTCTCACTACTAATCCACGACCTTATGAAGCATTTTTTGATTTTATGATGATAGGTGATGGTGAAGACGGGTTTAAAAAAGTTCTGGAAATCTTAAAAAATCATAATAAGAAGGATGCGTTAGAACTTATCAAAGATGTTGAAGGGATTTATATTCCTAATCATCCGGTAAAAAAAGCAACGGTGAAACTTGAAGACGTGATTTATACTCCAATTATCAGTGACAAAGGTTATTTCAAAGACACGTTTATTATTGAGGTGGCTCGTGGTTGTATGAATAGATGTGCCTTTTGTACTGCTTCATACTTAAACTTGCCTTTTAGAGCAAATAGTTTTGATAAAATTATTGATTCAATAGATTTAGGTTTAAATTATACCAATAAAATAGCTCTTCTTGGTGCCCAAATTAGTGCGCATCCTCAGTTTGATGAAATAATGAAATATTTGTCCGATAAGATTGATTCCGGTCAAGATATAGAAATCGGAATATCATCATTAAGAACAGATTCTGTAACACCGCAAATGGTTAAAACACTTGTTAAAGGTGGACAAAGACATTCTACGATTGCAATAGAAGCGGCAAGTGAAAGATTACGTCGTTTCATTAATAAAAATCTGAAAGAAGAACAAATTTTAAACGCCGTTAAAGTGGCTCGAGAAAATGGGTTAAAAGGGCTGAAAATATACTCAATGATTGGAATTCCAAATGAAACTTATGACGATTTGGATGAATTTATGCGACTTGGAAAGAAAATTAAAGCAGAAAATAAAGGTTTCAGTATTGAATTTTCTTTTTCATCATTTGTTCCAAAACCAAATACTCCTTTTCAATGGTCAATGCGTGAAGATACAAAAACTTTAGAAAAGAAACAAAAATATTTAGAAAAAGAGCTGGCAAAAGTCGGTATCAGTGCAAAATTTTCTAGTATAAAGTGGGATTATTGGCAAGCGGTTATTTCTCGTGCTGATAGTAGTTTTGCTCCGTTTTTAGTTGAGGTTTATAAACTCGGTGGTAAAATTGGTGCGTATAAATCAGCACTCAAAGACTTGAAATTAAGAGTAAAAGATAGTTTTACGTTTGATGAGCTGCTGCCTTGGGACATAATTTCTATCGAACCACGAAAACAGTTATTGATAAATGAATATTACCGTTTGGAAAAACGACTTTAGCATAAACAAAAGAAAAACCACTTTGTTGGACAAAGTGGCGGAAAAAGGGAAAAGGGATTTAGGGAAAAATCTTACATCTTGTTTGTAGGCTTTTATTTGCCTTATTAACTGAATATACCGAATGTTCTTTCGATGTTATCATCTCTAACTTTTTTGATTGAATCCATCTCTGTAGTTATTGATGTACGTTCGGTTTCCAGCTTGCTCAAATCTCTATCAAACTTGGTATCCTTTTGATTTATAACTCCAAGTTCATATTCATAAGTTGCTTCTGCTTTCTTTAAGTCAGCTTCATCTTGGACTTCTTGAATATAGTTTTGATTAGTGCTTGTAGCAACGCTTGTTTCTGTCCATTGTTTTTTGTCCGTATCATAATAGTCAATAAGGACTCTGCCAGAGCCAACCATATTATTTAACCACTCATTGCCTTCGCTGCCGGAAGCAGCTCCATCCATTGTTTGACAGCCGCCAGAAGCTTGAATTTCATCATACAAGCGAGTATAGTAATTGAATTGGTCTTTAGGAAATTCTTCTGCATAATTTGTATCAAAATCAGCATTATCTGCACTAGGATCGCAGTTAAGTTCTTTGTTATCACTTTTATTTAAGCGCATATAATTATAAATTTCGCTTCCAAAATTCGAATATAAGACATTTCTAAAATTATTTAAAGCATCTTGTTTTTCTGCATTTGTTACACCATCTTTGTTACTAACTTCTGTTAAATTGTCATGAGCATTTTTTAATTTTTCATCAGTAGAATGGTTGTTATAAACCATTTCTTCTACTTCTGTCATCCAGAGGTCACCAATTGCTCCGCCTTCTGCAGCTTGATCTTTACCTATACCAACAGATTGGCAGCATTTGTCTTCGTTACCGCCATTACCTTGCCAGTAAGCATTTTCTGCCATGCCTAACATAGCCCAAGCAAAACTGTATTTGTCATTGCCGTACTCTTCATAGGCTTGTGCTGTTTCAGAATCAACGATAACTTTACCTGTTTTAGCATCTTTTAAAGAATATTGCTTGCAACGGTTCTCGTCATATTTACATAAAGTATCAAAAGTTGCATCTATGAATGTACTTGTACCGTTTGAATTATTAAAAGCTACTTGAATTTTCTTCTTATCTAAAGCATCACAATAATTCTGATACAACTCGTCTTTTTGAGTTGCAAGCTGGATTTTCTGATTCTCGATGTTTTGTGCTTTGTATTCAACATCGTGGAGTCGGCTCGTCAGAGTTAATAATGTAGCTTGTGATGCTGCCATTCCCATAGCTTGAAATCGTCCTTTTTTTGTTTCCCTGTATTATTGTTTACGGCACAATTTTCAAAAACTTTAGGAATTTTTATAAAATGTTTACAAAAATTTACAAAATAAAAATTAGATTTATAATAGAAATATGAAACTGCTTGAGTTGAAATGAACTAATGAAATGTTTAAAGGTGTTGAACTTTAAAGCAGAGTCTAACAAAATATTAAAAAAAATATTAAAATACTTGATTTTTTATTTTTACGGAGCATAATATAGATGTTGAGTGTATTTCACTCGTGTACAAATTAAATATCGCGGGATGGAGCAGTCTGGTAGCTCGTCGGGCTCATAACCCGAAGGTCGTTGGTTCAAATCCAGCTCCCGCAACCAATTGAATAGAGGGGATTTCAGGATTTTTGAATTCCCCTTTTCTCATAATAAAACTGTAAATAATTCAACTATAATTCAACAATGTAGCAAATTTATAAATTTAGGATAGAATATTGTTATGACTATTAATTATCAATTTCCCAATAAGGCTGAAAATTCATATCAAAGTTTTTCTAAATTAATTGCTATGTATGATTATTTGATTGGATTATTGGTTGAAGATGTTATTATCGATTTTTCTAATACAACATATTTGGAAGCTAATTTATCTGCATTAATGGGTGCAATATTTGATGCTACAGATGTTTTTGTATCGATAGATTTTGCAAATTTTAAACCTCAAGTTCAGAAAATATTGCAAAAAAATGATTTTTTAAGCAATTATGGATACCCTAAATTAGATGATTATTATTCAACAACTATTAAATATAAGAAATTTAAAGCAACTGATAATCAGTCATTTTATCAATATATAAATGATGAATTATTAACAAAACATGACTTTCCTAAAATGTCAGAAAGTTTTAGAAAAGATTTTGTCAAAAGTTTATTGGAAATTTTTGTTAATGCTAAAATCCATGCTGATTGTGATTATGTTTATACTTGTGGACAGTATTTTCCTAATAAAAAAGACTTATATTTTACAATAGTAAATACTGGAACTACAATTAAACAAAATGTGTGCAATTACTTTAATAGAAATGATATAAGTGCAATACGAGCAATACAATGGGCAGTAAAAAAAGATACTACCACAAAACAAGGTATATCAGGTGGACTAGGTTTTGAAACCGTAAGAAGATTTATAAGCCAAAATAAAGGAACATTGCAGGTAATATCAGATAATGGTTATTGGTATGAAAATGTTTATGATAAAATTAATGTGAAAGAATTTGATAATTCATTCCTTGGAACTATTGTCAATTTGAAAATCAAAATGGATGACACTCAAGATTATATGACAGAGGATGAACAAATTGACGAGCTATTTTTATAGGAGAAAAAATGTCAAACAATGAGATAAAAATTAATATTTATAATGAAGTTGGTGGAAGTGCTGCGGTGTCAGATACTGACGGACAAAAAGTTTTTGAGAAGATAAATAAAGCACTAAAAGCCGGAAATTCCGTTTTATTAGATTTTGTAAATATTGACATGGTTATTTCTGCTTTTTTAAATACAGCAGTAGGTCAATTATATAAAGAAAATTATAGTGTTGAATTTTTGCGTAGCAATGTTAAAACAACAAATATGAAAAAAGATGATTGGGATATCCTTGCAACTGTTTTAAAGAGAGCTAAAGAATATTATCAAAATCCTGAATATAGAGAAAAGTTAGATGAAGCATTAAAAGAGGAATTAGACAATGGTTAGTGTTTATGATTTAAAAACATATAAACCAAAATCTACTGATAAATTTCTCTTTGATACAAATATTTTAGTCTTTTTATACAATAGTTTAAATCCTGATTTAAATGAAACCAAATCAGAAGTTTATAGTAATTTTATGGCTGAAATAGTGAAGTCTGGAGCTACTATATATTTAACATCATTAAATTTAGCAGAATTTGTTAATGTCCTTATTTCGAGAGAATACAATATAAAAAAGCAAGGTAAAGATGACAGTTACCAAAAGAAAAGAGATTTTAGAAATTCTGATGACTATACATATGCCATAGAGCAAATAAAGCCTATCATAAGACGCATGTTAAGTACTTTTACAAAATTAAGTGATAATTTTGAAGAATTGGCTATTGAAAATTTAACTAATGATATTAAGATAGATTTTAACGATGAGTATTTTAATTATCTATGTAATTACAATGATATAAAAATAATTACTGATGATGTAGACTATTTTTTGTTAAATTCGCCTTTAGAAGTTATTACTGCTAATAAAAAAATGTTAATTTAGTATAACCTGTTTTTGTTTGTTTTGATTTAGTAAAATATTTTCAAGTTTATCACTGGCTTTTTTGTCTGCCTCATGTAGTATATGTGTATATATGTTTGTTGTTGTACTTATATTTGCGTGTCCTAGTCTTTTACTGACAGTTGCACAATCCAGACCGCTTAATATCAGCATACTTGCTTGTGAATGTCTGAAAGCGTGAGGATTTATATGTGGTAATAACGGCAATTTGTTTGTTTTAGGTCTGTCTTTGTTCTCTTTTTCAATAATATTGTTATATTTCGTTCTAAAACTTGAACAATAATCGGTTAATGTATCAGGGTGCATCGGTTTACCGTTTTCTTGAACAAGTATAAACCCTGTATCAGTCCAAGCCGTACCGAGTGCAAGTCTTTTTGTATTATATTCTTTTTTGTATACTCTTAATAGTTCCATAACCTTTGCCGGAACGCTAATACTTCTTTTTGATTGTTCGGTTTTAGGTGTATCTTGATATATCCCCCTGTCTTTTGAATATAAAGAAGTACGCTTAATATTTATCAGATTATTTTTAAAATCTATATCGCTCCATTGTAAACCCATAATTTCACCCCTGCGACAACCTGTAAATATAAGCAAATTCAATGCAACTTGCTTTTTTAAAGGTTCTTGCAAAGAATAAAATAAAATGCGTTCAATATCTTCTATTTCAATATAATTTGCCTCTTTTCGTTCATTCTTTGGTGGTGTGGCTTTAGAGGCTGCATTATAAGGCACAAGCAATTCTTTTTCTGCCTCTGCAAGTATAGTTCTTATAAGTCTATGATGTTCTATAATTGTTTTACTGCTTAATTTACCGCCAGTTGCTTTGTTTATACCGTCTTTTGATAATTGGTCATAGAAAGCGTTTAAATGTTGAGGTTTTAAATCGCATAACTTATAATGTCCGATTGCTGGTTTTATTCGTTCCAATAGTTCTTTGTATCGTACTATTGTTCTATGTTTTACCCCAATGCGTTCTTTTAAATCAATAACATAATTTGCATATCGTTCAAAAGTTTGCTTGTTATCGGCAACAAAACCTTTTTTACATTCATTTTCAAAAAGTGTAGCTGCTTTTTGCAATTCTGCTTGTATTTTCTTTTCGCTCCACTTTTCATCAAAGAAAAATGTCATTGTATAAGGTTTTAACTGCTTGCCGTTTGTATCTCTGCCTTTGTGAACTCTGATACAGTATGAGATAATTTTACCGTCTTTGTTTTTTCTTGGTTGAATGTTTGCCATTTTCGTTACTCCTTTTTGGTATATGTTGTTCTTTTATGTCTTTGAGCATATTTATAAAATCATGTTGTATTCTAAATAGCATAAATTCAGCCTCTTTATCGTCATTATACGGATTTTCTTCATAATATTTAATTTCATTTTCTTCTATACCAATAACATCGAAATACTTTGATGTGTCATAGGTGTTATATTCTAAATATTCAACAATTTTTGCTAATAAAACAACGAAAGCCCCATTTTTATATGTCAACATTTCGTTTAAAATTTTTATAGGGATATTTTTAGAGTTTGGATTATACATTTCAGAAACTTTTACAATGTCTGATATAAGTTTAATTGTTTTATCGGTAAGTCCTAAATCTGTACCTAATTTAAAATTTTCATTTTTTATGCTTGCTTTTTCATTTATTAAGTAATCAGCAGGGATATTAAAAAATTTGCTATATTGTTGTAATTCTGTATAAGAAGGGAATTTTTTACCATTTTCTAAATTAGAAATTTGAGTTTTAGAGATTTTTAATGCTTTTGCAAGCATATCCTGCGTATAATCTCTTTCAATACTACTTTTACTCTCTCTCAATGCCTTAAAACGACTACATAGTTTAAAATTTTTATTTTTCTTTTGCATTTTATATACCTTATTTGTTACTAAATCAGGAATTTTATATAATAAATTCCTGATATGTTATCATATATAACATAAATTGCTCTAATTTCAAGTGTTTTACAGTAATATAAAATAGAATTTGTTACATTTAGTAATTTTCAATAACAAAAACAAAAGGAGGAAAAATGTTGGAAAATCTAAAAACACCCAAAATGGCAACTGTAAATGAGGTAGCAGAAATAACAGGGCTTGCAAGACATTATGTAAGGCAATTAGCCTTGCAAAATAAAGTAAGCCATGTAAGAGCAGGAAAAAAGATTTTAATTAATGTTGAAAAATTAATAGAATTTCTTAATGCCGGTGAAAGCGTGCAACAGGAACGATAACCATACAAAACAAAAATTGAGGCATATTATGATAATACAAAATTTTACAAGAAATGACTTTATAAAAAGCGGTATATCGGATTTAACCTTAAATGAATATATAAATAATGGGTATTTATTAGAAACTCCTGATTGTTGGCAATTAAAATATCCTGAATTATACAAAAATAAGCCTACTGATTATTACAATATGAGGCTAAAAAATCCTACTGAAAATAAAAAATATATAAAACCAAAAGAATTGTGTTCAAGATTATTTAGACCGCTTGCATTAAGTCCAAATATCATAAGTAATAGGAATGAATATATAATTATTACAGAGGGGGAAAAGAAAGCAATAAAAGCCGTTCAAGAGGGTTTTAATTGCCTTGCTCTTTCAGGTGTGTGGGCTTGGAAAAGGACACCTAAAGACGATGAAACTGAAATTAATGCAGATATTATACCTGATATAGTAAATTTGGATTTAAAAAATAAAACGATTTATTTATGTTACGACAATGACATGTGGTCTAAACCTCAAGTAAAACAAGCATTATATCATTTTTCTGCATATTTAATTGCAGAAAAGCAAGCAATAGTAAAAATAATAAAATTGCCTGAAATTGATGATAAAATTGGGCTTGACGATTATTTAATAAAATATGATAAAAATAATTTCCAAGAATTATTAAATAATGCAAAAACACTTGATTTGAGTGTAATTCAGAATATATTATCAGATAAAATTGATAGTAATGAAAATTTTCCTATTGATATTTTTCCTGCAAATATAAAAAATATCATAATTGATTTACATAAAAGACTTGACGCCCCTTTAGAGTATATTGCATGTGTATTTTTAGTAACTGTGAGTATGTTAATGGATTATAGATTTTATATAAATGCAAATCCGGCAAGTAATTTTATAGAATACCCTATTTTATGGCTTGCATTAGTTGGTAAACCCTCTCAAAAAAAGACACCATGCCTGAAAATTGGCAAAAAAATTTTAGATAATTTTGAGGCTATATTACTTGAAAAATATGAAATAAAATTAGAACAGTATAAAAAAGATTATATTCAATATAAAGCAGAATTAGAGGCATATAAACAGTTTATAAAGCAGGGGAAGAATGCAGAAATACCAAAAGAGCCAAGAAAACCTTTAAAACCTCGTATTACAACACAAAATGCAACAGTAGAGGCTTTATGCATGGCTATTAATTCAAATAAAGATATTATGCTGGGAATTGGAATTTTTACTGACGAATTAGCACATTTATTTAAAAGTTTTAATCAATATAAAGGTGGTGGCGGAAATGATAAAGAGTATTTTTTACAGGCATGGTGCAAAGATAGACAAAACATAATAAGAAAAGGTACTGATGAAGATTTTATAGTAGAGGCAAGTCATAATATTATTGGGGGTATTCAGCCAAAAGTTCTTGATGAAACATTATTTAAAAAAGGCATAGAGAGTACAGACGGAATGCTTGAACGCTGGTTATTTTGTTGTACTGGTTATGAAGAAACAGGAATATTACCGGATTTTAAAGAAAAATATGATATTTCAGTATTAAAAAATTGTTGTGAAAAAATTTTTAAATACAAAATTAATAACACTCCTAAAGGGTATAAGTTTGATGACAACGCACTTATTCAATTCAAAACATTTTTTAAAGAAATCTCTGATTTAAAAAAATCTAATAGTATTTCTAATTTAATAGCAAGTTATATGTCAAAACAAATAAGTTATGTAGCAAGATTTTCATTAGTTTTACATTGTATAGAAAATATAGAAAAAGATGAAATTTCTATAAATACACTTAATAATGCAATAGAATTAAGCAAGTATTTTATTTATTGTTTTCATAAACTTTTAAATGAAAGAATTACTATAAATCCTCTTGAAGATTACACTTTAAATCTTTTAAGAATAAAAAATATAAAAACTATTTCCCCTACGGAATTATACAAGAAAAATATAAGTTGTTTCAGAACTCTTGAAATGGCAAAAATTGCACTTGAAAATCTTGCAAGTAAAGGCTATGGGAGGATTTGTAAAAGCGGTACTAGGGGGTATAAATTCATATTTTATGGATAAATATACCTTTTATACATTTTAAGGCTAAACATCACTAGTAACACACAAATTATAAAAATGCACATTAAAGACTGATAATACCTTATATACCTTTAGGAAACTTAAAAATGATTACTGATATTTTAAATAAATTTGATGAAATAATAAAAAATACATCCACTATAAACCGCAAAAATAATAATTTTAATTCTGAAAATTATATTGTCATTAGCCATTATGAAATTGACGCTATAAAACGGCTTTTAATAGTTGGAAATAATAAATATAATATTCCAGTATTCTTTAACATAAATAATGCTCTTGCAGGGGATTATAAAACTTTAGATTATATATTTACTTATTTTGGGTTTAATATAAGTAATTATCTTAAAAAAGAGTATAAAAGCAGTAATAATACTAATAATAATACTCTTTTATAAAAGACTGTCTATATAAGGATAAAAGGCACAAAAGATACAAAAAGTATAAAAATGGAGGGAAAAATAAAATGCCAAAATCAGACGGTTATAAAAATCTAATTCCGGCTAATAAACGAAGCAAGGACGAAGTTAGGAAGTTAGGACAAAAAGGCGGAATAAAATCAGGGGAGGTGCGAAGAATGCGTAAGACTTTAAAAGAACAATTATTACTATTACTTTCGGAAAAAGATGTGCAGGAAAATATTTGTTTATCACTTATTGATAAGGCTTTAGAGGGTGATACAAAAGCATTCCAAATAATAAGAGACACAATCGGTGAAAAGCCAATAGAAAATTTATGCATATCAAGTGTCAATGTGAATTTACAAAAATCTTATGACGAAGTAAAAGCACTAATTGAAGTTGAAAGACAAAAATTGATTGAAGCGAACAGGCATGAAATACCTCTAATTGAATATAGTGAGAATTAACCCCTCCCCCTACCCCCTAAAAAATAGAGAAATCAAGCCTCGATATACGGATAGTACCCCTAGAAAAATTTTTGGATTTTACACAATTTGCATGCCCGTATTATCGTAGTTGTAATTATATTCTAGCCACACATACATTTGATTTTTGCAAATTAACCATTCTTGAGAACTAGTATTTATAAATTCTTCTATAAGATTTTCAAGCCATTTCTTAAACTTACTTTCAGTTACCATTCTATTACTAGTACAAAATGACTTAACTTGAGCAATAGGTATTTTCTTTATACTATGTTTTTCTTGATATTGTCTTACAAAAGATACTATTTCCTGATATATGATAAAATTATCTTTTATACCCATTACTATCCGCTTTTCTGGCAAAACAATTTCTGATATTTTTTGAGCAAACCATGAAGGAGCAGGAGGACGATTTGATGAATATTGTGTTATTAATAACTTGTATAACTTGTCATAATCATATATTTCCCCATTTTCATCAGTAAAAATTTCTTGATAGGCTTTTATATAGCCGTTTGATAAACTTGGATACAACTCTTTTACAGCATTTATAAATTTTTCTAATTTAGTTACTGGCATGCTGTCAATTTTAATAGGCTCTATATGCTCATGTGTTTTATTATTTTCTTTTTGTAAATATGTTTCAACAGGTTTTTCTATTGATTTATCATGGATATTAATATCAAAAAAACTTATTGCCTGTTCAAATTCTTTATGTGAAAATTCTGGCATAAAAGCTTGTTCTAATATACTTAATAAAAAATCTTTTGTTATCTTTTCTTTTATTTTATTAACATTATGATTAAATTGGTTCGTAGTGTATATAAATTCTTTAATTTTCTCTTTATTAAAATTAGCCTTACTAAATAATTCTACAAATTTTATTCCATCGGGATGATTTTGGATAAATTCTATTTCTATTTTTATTTGTTCAGTATCACTTTTATTATAGTCATAACAAATTATATAAATTTTATCTGATATTAATATCCCAATGTCATTATGTAGCAATTTTAGGTAACTTAATAATTGTTTTTCCCCGCAATATGATATATTATGCTTTTTTAATTCCACTATAAATAAATCATTATCATTATTACGAATTATAATATCTGTTATAATTCTTTCTGATGAACCTATTTGCATACTTCTAAAACTGTCTATATCGCCATTTAAACGGCTATATCCAAGCAATTCTGCAAATATATTTTCCCACAGACATTGTATTTTCTTTTCCGATGAATTTATATGCAAATTGCAACATTCAACTATTTTATTCCATATTTTGTCATACATAAAATTTTCCCATATTAGTTATTGTTAAATAAAGTTTTTATTTCTTCATTTTTTGTTTTACTAACTAATTTTTTCGTTGTTTCGTTTGGTATTGCTCCTGCATTTAATAGCATTTTAACAATTTCGGGTTGTTTCTTTTTTATCGCCGAATTTAACGGATTTTTCCCTTTTGCAACTTGATTTACATTTACTCCATTGTCTATTAATATTTGAACTGCATTAGGGTTTTTTCTGTATATTGCAAAAGTTAAATAAGAATGGTCAATAATTACTTTATTAGGATTAAATCCATTTTTAAATAAAAAATCTAAAGCTTCATCTTGTTTTTTCCATATAGCAATAAGTGGTAAGTTTTCACCGCAAGATGTTATATCAAGTCCTGCTTTTACTTCTAAATCCATAATTTCAACTTCCCCATTCATTACAGCATAATTAAACCCACCTCTTTCGGGTTCTGCTAAACTCCAATTAACAGGAGTACAACCATACAACCAACCTCTTTCATGCAATTCTTGTTTATAGTTATTAGTTTCCATTGCAATTACTGACGATATACAAAACATTAAAATAGCTATTATTATGTATTTTTTCATTTAATTATTCCCCATATACTTTAACAGTAGTTTTGCCAATACCTAAAATCATTTTTGTATGAACATTAACATGGTGTATTTTAGTAATTTTGCCTCTTAAAGCAGCATTTTGTATTCCGGCATGTCCAGTATCGACCAAGCCAAAGCAATGAAATATTTGACATTTTCCACATTTTAGATTTTTTATATTATCTACTTCCATATTAGTTGCTAACATAGGAGTAATGGTATCTTGGTAGAATATCCCTGCATTTACAGGATTTGGATTGACAATTAAACATAATACACACAAAATAAAAATCTTTTTCATAATTAACCTTTCTTAAAACCTCTAGATTATTTGGTTTTAATTATTTATTACCTAATACAACGATTATTCTTAAAATAATCAATGTTTGTCATTTATCAAATTACATCAAAAAACGATTATTTGCAAATTATATAACCTTTAGCAATGTTTATGAGCGAATAATAGCAAATAACATGTAATAGAGGGGTAAAAAATGGAATTAAAAAAGCGATTAGGAAAAAGAATACAGGAATTACGACTTAAAAATAATCTTAAACAATCAGAACTTGCTGAAAAAGTGGGCATTGCAACAAAACATCAAAGTTGTATTGAAACTGGTAAAAATTATCCCTCTGCGGAATTAGTTGAAAATTATGCAAGAGTGTTTAATATTGATGTAGCTGAAGTTTTAGCAATAGAACATATAAAAGCACCTAAAGAACTGGCATGTGAAGTAAACAAACTTATTAAAAATGCTAATGATAATGAAATGATTACAATATACAGAGTATTAAATGGAATTGTAAATCATTAAAATTAATCATCCTGATTTGTATTTTCAACATAGTTCTTTAAATATTCAGAATAATTTTCTAATTTAGTTATTTCTTCTAATCTCTGCATTGTTTCTTTTGAATATTTCATCGAATTATTTTTAATCAAAAAGGTTATAAAAATTGCACAAGTCAATATTGTGGAAGTTGATACAAATGCCCCTTTAATCGTAAGCAAATTTTCTAATAATATTTGCGGAAATGCTTGAATTGTAATATATGTATCAGTAGGTAATACCAATAATGGAATGGATATACAAGTTATAATCAAAAACAAAGAAATATAAATAGAATTTGCAATTATTTTTGATGATTGTGGATTACTTGAAAGTCTGTTGTATAAATGTGCTACTTTTTCTTGGTGTAAGTAAACTTCTGCTAATATTTCGTTAATTTTTTCTTTTTCTTCTATTATGTTCTCTTCTAATTTTGCATTATACATTCGTAAAGGTTTCATTTTAGGAATAGAAATATATGTTTTTGCTTTAGCTAATTCTGGAGTTATACCTGCAATTTGTTGTAATGATTTGGAAAGTGAACCTAAAGGGTTATTACTTAATAAAGAATTTATACGATTTATCCCTAAAATTTTTAATGAATTATTTATATCATTCATTTTCATGGTTGCCTCCTAATAATTTTTCTTGTTGTTCTTTTATGGCAACTAAAACTTCTGATTTTTGGTCAAATTCTGAAAACTTATACTCATTATATATAATTTCAGGTGATTTGTACAAAATATTTTTATCATCATAAGAGTTATCTTCCATTTTTTCAAATGCCTTTTCTCTTATTCTTGTATTATACCAATTAAAATACCTATCTTTTAACCTCATTTTTAAATTATTAGCAGTTACAATACAATCTTCAATTAAAATTTTATTTTCATTAAATTGTTGTTCATTATTTATAATTTTGGTAATAATAAATGCACCCAATAACCCAACAAATGCAGCCGTTGATTGTGCCAATGAACTATAAAAAACATTCCAGTCTGACATGCAAGCCTCCTAATACAATAATATCATAAAAATTTAGCTTTATAGTTCTGAGTTCAACAAAAATTCAACTTTTTTATAAAAATTCAACAAAAATCATTAAAAATTACAAAAAGTAAAATAGTTAAAATATTGATTATATTTAAGGTAATAAGAAATTGTAAAAGTTATAAAAAGTAAATTTCACAACTCATAACCCGAAGGTCGTTGGTTCAAATCCAGCTCCCGCAACCAAGTAAATACAAGGCTTTTGAAGATTTTTCAAAAGCCTTTTTAATGTAATTTTTTAATTCTCCCCCACTATTTCCCCACTCGTGATTATAAGAACTTACAAGAATCATAAAGCAACAGTTGGAGCGTAATATTTAGCATTTAGATAGCAATTTTAATTAACTAACAATAGTCTACATTACCCAGTTCTAGCGACTTATTAAACTCTCTGACTAATCCAGACGAAACATGCCAACTTATTTTGCCATTCGGGTATTTTATATAGTGCTTGGTAGAACAAAGTGTCGTAACGTAGCAAGCATCCAAAATATTCATAAAAGATATATCCACACTCATATTCTCACAGTGATACTTATCTATATAAGAAGAAATATAATCAACAGTATCTTGAGGAGTTGTTGTATTCGGGGTTAGCGTATCGCTATTGGGTAATAGTTGTAGCATCTGTATATTTTTCCTTAACAATTTATATAACGGCTACTTTTTCAAATACTTTGAGCGATTTATATACAAATCCTGCAAAAAGATGATTTTTTATTATATAATTGGGACATAAGGAGATTTATTATGCAAAAAGAGAATGCTTTAGAAGCCGCAAAGAAAATCAAAATGCTAGTTTTCGACTGCGATGGTGTTATGACAGACGGCAGTGTTACTTATGATGAAAACGGAGTTGAATACAAAACTTTTAATGTAAAAGACGGTCACGGAATCGTTAGAATGAACAAATCCGGATTTATCACAGCTATCATCACTGCACGTAACAACGGAACAGTTGCACATAGAGCGAAGAATCTTAACTTTACAGAAGTTTACCAAGGCAGACAATACAAGTTACCTGCCCTAGAGGAACTTATGGAAAAATATAATTTGGGGTATGAAAACATTTCTTATATGGGTGATGACTTACCTGACATCTGCATTTTAGAAAAAGTCGGTCTGGCATGCTGTCCTGCAGATGCGGTAAAAGAAGTGCTTGATATTTGTAACTTTAAATCATCTATTAACGGTGGTCGTGGAGCAGTAAGAGAGCTTTGCGATTTTATTCTTGATGCTCAAGGAATTGAAAAAGAATATATTGTATCTGAAGGCGCTAAGAGATAGTTAAATCGTAATTAGCCCCCACCCTAGCCCTCCCCCGAGGAGAGGGGAAGACCGCCACTTGTTTATTAGATTTGCGCTAATTAAATTAATATTTTATCAAAATTTTCAATATTTGTTAGTTTTAAAATAATTAGGGAGCATTCCCTCCCTTGATAGGGGGAGGGCTAGTCACACAAAAAACAGGAGAACAACATGAGAATTGACGGAAGAGAAAATAATCAACTTAGAGAAATAAAATTCACACATAACTTTACCAAACACGCATTGGGCTCTGTACTTGTTGAATTTGGTGATACAAAAGTTATAGTAACTGCTTCTGTGGATTTAAAGAAGCCAAAATGGATGGATGAAGATGATAATCGAGGCTGGGTAACCGCAGAATATTCTTTGCTTCCGGCATCTACAAACACCCGTTGTAAAAGAGAACGTGAAAAAGTTTCAGGCAGAACCCAAGAAATTCAACGCTTGATTGGTAGAAGTTTACGTGCTTGTGTTGATTTAGAAAAAATGCCAAAGATGACTATTACTATTGATGCTGATGTTATCCAAGCTGATGGCGGAACAAGGACTGCAAGTATTTGCGGTGGATATTTAGCGCTAAAAGACGCTGTAGAAAAACTTATTGCATCGGGAGATTTACAAGAAAATCCTATTATAGAACCGATTGCGGCAATTTCTATAGGTATTGTGGATGGCGAAATTAAATTGGATTTGAACTATGCAGAAGATTCTCACGCACAAGTTGATTCTAACGTTGTATTAACAAAAAGTGGTAAAATTGTTGATTTCCAAACAACTTCCGAAGGCGAACCATATGAGTTTGATAGAATGATTGAGTTGTTTAATATAGCGAAGAGCGGGATTAATCAGATTATTGAGTATTATGGGGAATAATCTTTGTCTTCCCCTCGCCCCTTGTGGGAGAGGGTAGAATTTCAAGTTGAGCTTTGCGAAACTTAGAAATTCGGGTGAGTGGATCAACCCTCTGGGTAAGATAACATATCTATATCCACCCTCATCAGGGCTCCGCCCAGCTTCTCCCCTCAAGGGAGAAGCGTGAAACGCGATAACACGGGCCATTTGTTCTATTCCACCTAACTCAAAAAGGAACTATACTGTTGTTGCATTTGAGAAATAGTTAAGTCCATAGACGAGAATTTCTTTTCCAAGCGTGATTTATAGCGGTCAATTTCTTTGTTCGCCTTAGTAATCTTGGTGTTCCAATTCGTTAATTCTCGGTTATAAGAACTCTCAGTTATTGCAAAATAACCGGACACAGACTGCAATGCATTATCTACAAGCGTTTCCACATTAGTAAAGATACCTTTGTTATCCTTTCCGCCTATCAATAAAGCTTTTACAGCGTCTGCATCTGCTTCATATGCTTTAAAGAACTTGTCCTTATCAAAATTCAAACTAATGATACTTGAATTTGATGTAGAAATATTGCTTGCGCTCGCTGCTTCCACAGAGATTCCGATTGCACTCAAGTTTCTGAACGTTGTTGCGCCCAAGTCAGAACTTGTCATCAAGCTCCTTAACTGGTTCCTAATCATTTTCAATGTCGTTTGATTCTTCAAGGCGCCTTCTTTCGCAATCGCCTCGTCAACATTACTCATCAATTCGTTGTAAGAATCTACAATATCGGAAAGTGCAGTTGCAACGCTTTCTTTGTCCTTTTCAACCGTAACTTTTATAGCAGAGCCGCTCGTTAAACCGTTCAAGTTCAAAGTTACACCCTTGATTCTGGTGATATCGCTAGTAATCGTATTAGAAGTTGCGGTATAACTTGTTCCGTTGATTCTAAATTGGGCGTTGCTTCCCAATTCTTGCGTGTCAACGTTCATTCTTGATACCTTAAGCGAACCATCAGCGTTCCATTCAGAAGTTGTGTAACCCATAATATCAGTGAAGTTGCTTGTTCCAGCTTCAATGTTAATAAGAGCTGCGCCTGAGCTTCTTGATTTAATCACGAGTTTGCCGTCAATAGTATCCCAATAAGCGGTTGCATTCGTACCGGCTGCATTGTTAATCATAGAAACAAGGTCGTTAATCGTCGTATTTGCGTTAATTTCAATACGCTCTGTACCTACGACAAACGTGCCGGCAGTAACTTTGCCACGCCTAAAGATTCCGTCCGCCATAACTTTAGAATCGCCATTTACGGTGTAAAGAGCTCTTGCGCTCTCTGCGGTTCCGTCTTTTGTCTTAACCACACCTGTTACAGCCAAGAAATTTGAAGTATCAGTAGTATTACCGAGCTCTACAGAAACATCTTTGTCCGTTGAATAAAATACAAGTTTGCCATTATCGTCAAATTTCATATCCACATTAGAAAATTTTTGCGAAACCAACGAACGAATGTCACCGAGCGTATGGGATGATTCTACGTTGATTAAAGCTTTTTCGCCGTTTCTGTAGACTGATAATGAGCCGCTTGTAATTCCGAGTGTGCTTAATTTTGTGTTCATATCAGCATAAGCGGATGCAGAAGCAGAGTGTTCTTCTACGATTGTTGTGGTAGATTGAACAGTCGCTGTGCTTGACATAAAGCCATTCAGAACGCTTTTTGAGGTCAATTTCAAGTTTGAGTTTGGATTGAATAATGCAGAAGTTGTCCTATCCGCTATAACCGACAAATCGCCTGCGTTTGTAATATACAATTTTCCGTTCAAGAAATCTGCCTGAATTCCGGCTCCCTTAAGTTTGTCAACTAAACTGCCAAATGTTTCTGTTTCTGTTATCCTTACGGTTTTTGTTTCTCCATTAACCATTACAACTAAATCACCTGCTGATTTAAGAGTTGCGCCGCCCCATGGTGTATCAAATTTGCTTAACAAGCTATCCGTTGTTGCGGTAGTTGTATGAGTAACAGTGCTATACAAGAGTTCTGAACCTGTATAGCTATAACTTGTTGACGCTCCGGAAGCTCCGAATAACTTTTCTACGACATTTGATGCATTGCTTACGCTATTTGATTTTGCAATATAAGAATTACCGCTGCCTATCAATAAAAGGTTCGTTGCGTTTCCGTTATTAATCAAGCCGGTTTGGATTCCGAAAGATTTCAAAGTGTTCATGAATGAGCCGAGTGTTTCTTCGGACGATATAAGAGCAGTGTATTTTACTCCGTTGTTGTAAATGTAGTATTCACCGGCTGTTACACCAAGACTTGATAATGCTGTGCTTTCTGTTGCGCCAATGGTCGCTGTAGCACGAGTGGTAATGCTTTCAACACCCGTATAACTTGATTCGTTTACGACTGCAGAGCTTCCGCCGAATAACTTATCAACAATGTTTGACGCACCGGAAGCGTTATTTGATTTCGCTATATACGAATCGCCACTGCCTGAAAGCACGATTTTTGAAGAATTTCCATTCTTAACAAGCTCCGCCTTCAAACCATAACCGGCTAGAGTGTCAATTAATGAACCGATTGTTTCGTCGGAAGATATTTGTACGGTATGACGTTCTCCGTTTTGGTAAACGTATAATTCGCCTGCCGTTACTCCGTACGCTGACAACAAACCGCTCCTATCCGCTGCTACAGTTTGAGTGGATGTTGATTTAACGTTTTCTTTACCTTGATAACTTACGTTGCCTTTTGCGGTTTGACCATTGAATAATTTAGTCAAAATATTTGACGCTCCGCTTGCTCCGGACGCAGCAATATATGTATCACCTTGCGCATTCAACATAATTTTTGAGCTTGAACCACTCGTAACCAATCCGGCTTGAATACCCATCGCAGATAATTTATCGAGGAATGAGCCTAATGTTTCGTCAGAAGATACGACCGCAAGATTTTTCACACCGTCTTTGTATATGTAGAATTCACCTGCTGTTACACCTAAACTTGATAACAGCGTATCACGTGTGGCACCTATGGTTTGGGTGGTTGTGGTTTTGGTTTTTAGTCCTTCTGATTTTGTATCGAATTTTTTAATATAATTTTTGCCAAGCAAAAATTCACCCAAAGTTCCTGAAATATCAAAATCGCTTAATTCGGTAGAACTTACACTCACCATGCCAGCACCGTCAACAAAAGCGTTTAACCCGTAAGAATTAAGTGTATCAAATACGGATTTGAGAGTTTGAGTTTTTGAGAAATTTATCGTGTTGTTTCTGACAATCCCGTCCTTGTCTGTTGTTTTAATTACAAGCGCAGCTTTGCCGACAGAATCAAA
The DNA here is from genome assembly GCA_900549855.1 of uncultured bacterium. GTDB lineage: Bacteria > Cyanobacteriota > Vampirovibrionia > Gastranaerophilales > Gastranaerophilaceae > CAG-196. The sequence goes on from URPS01000020.1 coordinate 33,607, forward strand.
TGTGATACCGACTCCATCACTCTTCTTGATTACACCCAATTGAGTATCATCCGCTGCGGCACCAGTTCCGCTTGTCATCAACGTACCCATAGTTTTATTGGAATATATTGTTTTGTATGAACTTGTATCATCCGTTGAGCCATTAGTTACTACAACTAGCCTATCTGAAACGGCATTTGTAGGTTTATCTGTTGATGTTTTATATGTATAACCAGTGCCTACGTTGAGATAATATTTACCATTTATATATGTTGATGAACCACCTGAATCTCCAAATAGCACTCTCAAATTATCTGACATAGAAACAATCCAACCATTAGAGGTACCACCTAACACAATCTGTGAGTCTGAATTAAAATCGAGCTTAACTTTATTTCCGAAATTTTGTTTTAAATCTCCCAGAGTTGTAGAAGAGTCTATTGTAATCATATAAATTGAGCCATCAGCACTTTGAACTCCAATGGTTCCTTCTTCTTCAAGCCCTAACTCTCCAAAAGTCGTATCGTTAGTAAACTGAATCTTATTGCTTTTTGTTGACGCTAATTTGTTAGAAGTTGTTTCTTGTTTTTTTACTGTTTTTTGGATTGTGACACTGTAGGTATTATTATTTCCATACAACCACTTAAATGCATCCATAAAATTAGCATCAATTAATGAAATGTAATTTTTATCATTTCCGCTCAAAGTAACTTTACCATCAGATAGTGTGGCAGTAATACCGTCAACATTGTTATTTACCCAGTCTAACAAATTTTGAACAGTACTAGAGTCGGTAATTGTCATATAATTCTTTTTAGAGTTTCCGGTTGCGCAATCTTTTGTGCTTAAAACAGCTACAGTACCAGTATTAATACCAAGGTCAGTAAGCTTAACTTTATTAGTTATCTTTCCATTTACATTTGGATATTTCTTGGAGCTCGTCCAATAAATGTCTTGGTCACTTCGATAAGACATTACATCAGATGAGTTAAAACCTAAAACTGTGTATAAGTCGCGGTTATTGTCATAAGAACTAAATTCTTGACCTAAATAAATTTGCCTAATATTAGAACCTTCGTTTATGCCAAGAGTAACTTTTCCATCACCAGATATTTTTGCATTAATGCCTAATGAATTTAAATAATTCAATACATCATTAACCGTCGTAGCATATGTTACGGACATAGTATAAGTAGTTCCATAATAATCACCGTCAGATGTTTTCTGGATAGATATAGAAATATTCTTTACATCTCCCATTACAGATTTTAACCTTGTAGTGCCGGACACTTTTTTACTAGCAACTTGTCCTTTATAAGAGTTTTTTTCTAATATCTTAAAAATCCCATATATACCCCCTCCTTGAGAGCCGTAGTAACCAGCAGTGGACTCTGAATAGCTAATATAAGAATCTCCACCAACAATTGTAAAATATCCATTTTCTATTTTGGTTTCTATACCACTTTGTTTTAAAGCGGCTCTCAAATCTCCAACTGTAGCACTTGATGTAATAGTAAAAATTCTACTATATTCTGTAGCACCAGACTTCACTGAGTAAAAAATTGTCTTTTTGCCACATAATTCATTTAATAATGTACTATCTGTTATCAAATTGCCACTAGAATCTCTTACTTGTACAGTAGAAGTAAGTGTTGCACCCACAGTTGCATTGTACGTATACCCGCTACCTACAGTTTCGTAAGCATGCACATAACTTGTTATCGCTAAGTTTTCCAGCAGAGTTCCACCAATAAGATTATATTTTGTTGAATCACTATTTGTATCAAAAGAAATTGTATTGTTGCTTGAATTAATTCGCATACTAATACCGTATTTCGATGACAAAGTGCTTTTAAGATCTCCTAGTGTACTAGAGCCGCTGACAGTTATTGTTTTTGAAGTATAACTCATGTTATCTCTACGCATAATTAACGTACCGGAACCTATACCCAGCTGTTCTAAACGCATACTTTCAGCAAGTGGTAATGCTTGTTTGATAAGAATAGAATCTGTAGAAGTCATAGATATACCACGAGTTGTAGAGACTGTTGTTGTTTGGGTTTTTATAGTTAAACCAAGTCTTCCTAGATCTCCATAATTTTCTCTAGTTGTTTCACCACTAGGAAGTGTAAGAGAGTAGGAATAATTAATGGTCTCAATTCTAGTTATATTACTATTTGAATAATCATATGTTATAACACCACTCTTCATACTTGCTTTTATTCCATATTTTTCTAGTAAGTTGAAATATTCCAAAAAAGTGGTATTTTCTCCTATATTTATAGAATCGTAATTATTATTAGAATCATATAAGTTAAAATAACCATAACTAGAGTTTGAATGATATTTTACATAATTAGAAACTTTAGAATATTCATTTGCAACATTTGTATAATAAGTAGAAGTAAAAGTTTTGTTTATTGTAACAGTTTGACCCTCAATCTTAATACCATTTACTACATCTATACCCAACACATCAGCCAAATCGCCATTAACATAATAGCTATCAGATGTAAGAGTAATGTATCCATCATAAAGATTTGCTTTAATACCGTAAACGTCAAGCATATCAAACAAATCTTGGAATGTTTGAGCATTACTGCTTATTTTTATAGAACTCAAAACTTTATTATCTGTTCTAGACACTATGTTCATAGAACGACCGGCAGCTTTTATATTAGCTTGCGCAAATGTATTTGTCGCATCAATTGCCATTGTTACACTATAATTACCGCCAATTGAACCTGTCATTGTTACGGAAGTTGAAACCCCTATTCCCAAAGCTTCTGCAACCGAACCACGAACGAAGTTTCCGTTAGAAGAATTTAATGTGATAACACCATCTTTTATCGTACCAGTTACACCACATTTTGATAATTTACTAAATATATCATCAATTGTCATTGACTCTGTTACAGTTATTTCATTAACAAGTGCATTTTTAGAATCGTAAACAGCCAATGCGTATCCACTTGAAGGTTTTGCGGTACTTATACCTAAATCTTTGAGTGTATCATAAGCAGTAGCATAAGTGACAGTCTTTGTCGCCAATACGTTACCATTTGTATAAATCTTTTGAGTATTACCGCTACCGCTCGTAACTCCTAATACGTCCGCGACTTTACCGCTAACAGTACCTTCTGATACGGTCAAAACACCTTTCGTATTGAAAGATGCACTCAAACCTGCATTATTCAGTTTTGTAACAACTTCATCTATAGTATTGGTTCCTGCAACACTTATCGTTGTAGTTGCACCGGAAGAACTTTTAGCAATTATTTTTGTATTATTTCCAACCGCAGACCAACCATCAAGTTCTTGCAATTTAGTACTGCCATTTGCGTCTGTAACAGTTGTAATAACAGTCTTAACGCTCAACGCACCGGAAGTTTGGCTCTTGGAATCCACATTTTTAGTTAAACCTAAAGCCGAAATTATGCCGGTATTTCCGCTATCTATAATCTCTGCATTAGCAATACTAAAATTACCATCAGAATCCAATGTCGCAGTCACACCTTTGCCGGCAAGAAAATTCATCAAGCCGGACAATGTTGTATTCTGGTCAATTGTATATGTGTACGTCGCATCATTAGCCTTGACTTGTATTGCACCATTCTTAATCGTACCAAGTTGAGATATCTTAGTAGAACCCGTCGCTGCTGCCTCGGTCGTTATTGTTTTAACAGTTTTCAATGCAGAAGAAGTTTGAGTTTTAGAGCTTACATTCGTCGTTAAGCCTAATGCTGAAACAAGTCCTGTGTTTCCAACATCTACAATCTCTGCGTTTTTGATTGTAAACACACCATCACTTGACAAAGACGCATCTATACCTTTGCTAGTCAAAGCTGAAACAAGTCCGGACAAAGTTGTATTCTGGTCAATTGCAATTGTATAGGTACTTCCATTCGCCTTGACTTGAACATTACCGTTCTTAATCGTACCGAGTTGAGATATCTTAGTAGAACCGGTGGCAGCAGATTCCGTAGTCGTAATAGAAACAGTTTTTAATCCTGTAGCTGTCTGTGTTTTGGAGTTTACATCCATTTGGAGTCCAAGTGCCGTAATTATACCGGTATTACCGACATCAACAATTTCTGCGTCTTTAATCTGAAAAACTCCGTCATTCGTAAGTTTTGCTTCAATACCCTTGGATTGAAGATTATTAATAAGGCTCGCAAGCGTTGTATTACCGTCAATTGCGATATTATATGACGTATTATTTGCTTTAACCTGAATATTGCCGCTCTTAATAGTTCCTAGTTCAGAAAGTTTAGTTCCGCCGGTTGCTGCTGCGACAATAGTTTCAGTGTTAGTAAGTTTTAAATCAGAACTTTCGTATCCGCCTGTTGATTTAAGGTGCAAAGCTTCCACAATACCTGTTCCGACGCTTCCGTCTGCGTGTTTTGTCAGTGTATCATCAATTGCGCCTGATGAAAGATTTATACTAAAAACACCGGAAGTTTCGCTATAACTAGCATCAACACCTATGTTTTTCATCTTGGTGATAAAATTAGAAATCGTATCATTTTCGCCAATCGTAACAGTGTGTTTTGTACCATTAACCGTAACCCCGATATCACCTGCTTTCACTCCGATAGCAGAAAGTTTTGTATCCATCGTAGCGGTTGCGCTCTGAATAATTGTTGTAAGGTTTTTAAAGCCTGATACCGCTTGTGTTCCAGTCGCAAGTTTGTCCACAGTAATATCATAGCTTGCCTCTTCTGCCTCTGTAGTTGCGGCAGCGGTCAAAATGCTTGTATCAGAAGAATTCGCAAGTTTTTGAGCAAATATATCCATTGAACCGACGCCAAACTTAGCATCTGTAACTTTTTCCAACATTGTACGGAACGACGTGAAGAAAGACTTGATTTTTGACAACGTCTCTTGTGTTGTCTGAACCTTTGTTTTTTCTTCCTCATAAGTCTCAACCTTAGCTTTCTTTAGCGCAACCAAAGATTCCACCCACGAAGAGGTGTCCAATCCTGATGCTAATCCGCTAAATGATATGCCCATGTCTATTCCTTTGTTTTGTTTGTTCTATGGTTTGTGTTTAGTTATATCGTTTGTCTTGTAGTTATTTTTTTAAGTTATTGGTGCATTGGATGCACCCTACTATGGTTTTGGCGCATTCCCTCTCCTCGGGGGAGGGTTAGGGTGGGGGCCAATCCACTGTGTTTTGCATTTGTTCTATGTTTTATATTTTGTTATTGGTGCATTGAATACACCCTACAATGTTTGTTTTGTTATTTGTTTTATTTTTTTGCATTTGTAATTTTGTTTATTTGTTTAATCCTTATATTTATTAACTCTACAATGTTTTTGGCGCATCCCCTCCCTTTATAGGGGGAGGGTTAGGGTGGGGGCTAATCTAACCCCTTCGTTTAGTGTAAAGGGTGGGGGCTTTCCCGCAAGGGTTCTCAAATCTTTGTCTTCCCCCTCGCCCCTTGTGGGAGAGGGTAGAATTTCAAGTTGAGCTTTGCGAAACTTA
>URPS01000021.1 GCA_900549855.1 uncultured bacterium
GGATACAAAACAAATTATTGAAATTAAAAATAATTAAGAAATTTTATCTTTTCTTGTTAATTAGGCTATTTATTACTAAGTAATGAATTTTAAAAAGTGTCATCATTATACTAAGAAATAATGAAATGACACTTTTTTATTTGAATAAACTTTTAATTAATGGCATTTGAGCTTCAAAAAGGCTAGTGTTATTAAAGTCCTTTAGCTGTTCTTCACTAATAATTTTAATTTCAATAATTTGTTTTGTATCCTTTAATGTCGAAATAATAAAATACATTTTCTCTAATTTAGTATTTTTAGATTGAATAAAATAATTATCATAGTAGCCTCCAAAATAATTTGGTGCTGACATCAAAATAGCATTTTCTAAGTCTTCTTGAACTAAGGAATTAATATCTAATTCTTTACCATAATCAAAATTATAAATACGAATTGTACGATTATAAATCTTTTCTATATTAGGATTAATTATTTGCTCTTCCCGATCATTTAAATTACAATAATCCAAGTTAGAAAAGTAAATATTATAATTTTTACTTAAATACAATAAGTAGGCGCGATATTTAATTAACAAATCTTTATTATTAACTATTTCATTGCCTAATTTAATTGCTTCTTTTTCATCAAAGCGCATAGCACTTCTTAATGCATAAAGCTTGCAAATATCAACAGCTTTGCTGGCTTTTAGGTTGGCTGCGTAAGCTTTATAATATTCTTTTTGAATATAATAAATTTTTCCTAAAATTAAATTAGCATAATTGCCTTTAGTTTTTTCTTTCGCAACCGGTTCTAAAGCAATGATAGCTTTATCAAAGTCACCGAGAAGGGCATATATTATCCCTACTTTCTCACGTGCTGCTTGGGATATTTTAAAATTAGAACTTTTTAAATTTTCTTGAAAAAATTTTAATGCCACTGGATAGTTCTTTTCAAAAAGAGCAATATTACCGTAGCATTTGTTAAGTTCATCTTTGTCTCTTTGGTTTTGAATTTTTATTTTTTGCAAAATTTCTTTGGCTTCTTCTAATTTTAATTCTTTTGTAAGAACTTTAGCAATGCCGAAATAGGCTATATTTGCATTGCGAATAAACTTGTCTTGATTGGCTTGCTCTTTATTTAGACTTAAAATTTTAGAAAAATAATGTTTAGCTTTACTTTGCATAACAGGATCATTTTGACTCAGATAATAATTAGCTATTTCCGTTAACAATTTAATATCCCGGTAGATATATTTTAAGGCTTTATTATAAAATTTGATTGCGGTTTTAATATTTTTCATTTTTTTATTGGCTAAAGCAATATTAAAAAGTAAAGAAAAATTATCAGGAAATTTTTCTAAAATTTCTTTTTCTCTGGCAATAATTTGGCGAAACAAACCTGCTCGAACGTACGCTTGTATTAATGTTTCGTAAAAATAGACATCAGGCTTTAGTTCAACTGCTTTTTCAATCCAGTTGATTGCAGAGATTACGTCGTTTTGTTGTAGTTTTAAAACTCCAAGCAAATTATAAACTTCTGCATTTTTGCTGTCTGTTTGTAAAGCTGTTTGGTAAGCTTCTTCAGCAGCTTCCAATTTGCCATCTTGATGGAAGGCAAAACCAATATCAATTAGTTTATTTATATCTTCATTAATTGCGGACATTTGTCATCTCTCTTCTTGTTCTTATAATATTATTTTATCTGAAATTTATAAAAAAAGCTATAGTAAGTGACGCTTGGAAAGTATGGTTTGGGCAAAAAAGAAGGCGGCAATAACGAGAGTGTATGCCGCCGTTGAGTCGTAATACTGAAATTTGTCTATTTGTTTTGAAAATCTCTAATTCTTACTTTTGGAACAACTGACATTCCAGGAATAATAGAATATTCATTTGGGTCAATTTGTTCTGTGAATACGATTTTTACAGGAATTCTTTGTACGATTTTTACGAAAGAACCAACTGCGTTTTCCGGTGGGAATAAGCTTGCTTTAGCTCCGGAACTTCTTTGGATACTGTCGATTTTACCCTTGAATATGTGGTCAGGATATGTATCAATCTTGATATCAACATCCATACCTTCTTTCATGTGTGTAAGCTGTGTTTCTTTGTAGTTTGCAACAACCCAAACATCATGTGGAACTACTACAAAAAGTGGGCTTCCGGGTTGAACCATCATACCGACCTCTACTTTTTTATTAGAAACTGTTCCATCAATCGGAGCTTTAATATCTGTGTATTGAAGTGCTAATTCAGCAGCTCTTTTTTGTGCTTTTAGAACATTCAAATCAGCATCAGCAACTTTTGCACTTTTTGCTGGATTTTTAGAAAAAATTGATTGATCTGCTGTAATTTGTTTTGCTTGTTTTTGCTCTAAATTTGTTCTTGCTTTATCTAGGGTTTGTTTTGATACAGCGCCGGCTTTATACAAATTTTCGTATCTTTCTAAATCTTTTTTAGCCAAATCAATTTCAGAATTTGCTGCGTTCAAGTTAGCATGAGCATTTTGTTGATTTAACAATGCTTTTTCGTAGGCTGCCGTTGCTTGTTCAAGCTTAACTTCATAGTCAATTTTATCAATTACCGCAACAACTTGTCCTGCTTTAACCGGCTGATTATCTTTTACTAAAACTTTAACAATTTGACCGGAAACTTTTGGTGAAACAGAAACGGTTGTTGTTTCTACATACGCATCATCTGTAGATTGGTATCCCAAAGTATCCCAGATTAAGTATCCGCCTATAATTGCTGCAACTAGTGCCAAGAATATAAAAATATATCTTTTTTTCACCGGCAATTTTTTTGTATCTTTTTCATCTGTTTTATTTTCGTCGCTCATTTATATATACCTTTCTTTTGTAAAAAAATGTGTTTTGTAGTCTTACTTTGAGGCGGAGCTGGTAGGTAAAATACAATCTGGTAATTCTCACCAAGAAGCCGACCCAATGTTATAAAAAAATTTTAAATTTGTATCTCCAATGTTTCGTTCATTATTTCTCTTAATTCTTTCAGCAAGTCGCCGACTTTGGCAACATCACTGTTATTAATTTTTTCTTTAACATGTAAATAATGAGGTCTGATTTTTTCTAAAACATCTTCAGCTTTCTTGCGACCTTCTTCTGTAATTTCAACAATCTTAACAGGTCTGTTGTTTTTTATAGAAAGCATTCTTGAAACATAACCTCGTTTTTCTAATGAATCCAAAAGCTTGCCTGTGTTTGCTCTGTCTTTTAAGATAAGCTTAGCTAAATCTCTTTGACACATTTTAGGGTTGTTCGCAAGTACATCTAATACGGAGTATTCCTCGCAAGTAACACCCGCATTATATTTTTCGAACACTTGTGAACCCAACAATTTGCAATATTTTGCTGTTAATTCTATTTGATAAAATATTGTATCAGTGAAATGTTCTTGCATTTTTAAAAATAATCCTCTATTTGTAGTATGTTATTTTTACAACATGTTGCAAATGCAACACATTTATGTTATCATTCTTTTTAGAAAAAATCAAGTACTTGGAGAAATAGAATGAAAAAGGTATTATCATTAGCAATATTATTGTCACTAGCGACTTCTACTTTAATGCCTGTTATGGCAATAGAAGATACAGTTTTGCAAGCCGGAGCAGAGCAGCAAAAAGTTCAAAACGATAATAAAGATAATAAGAAAAAGAAATCTGAAAAAATCAGACCACAAAAGGATAAATTCCAGTATATAAATCTTGGTTGGTGGCAACAGTTTAATGATGAGGATTTGAATAATTATATCATCAAGGCTGTTGAAAACAACAAAGACCTAAAGATGGCGACTTTGACGATTGATGAATATTATCAAAATATTGTAATGCAAAGAGCCGGAGAACTTCCAACTATTCAAGCCGGTTTCCTTCCAGGGTATGGTAAATTTATCGGTCCATCATCAGGCGGATTTTTATTACCAATAGTTGCTAATTACGAATTAGATTTGTTTGGTAAAAATCATAATAAAACTACAGCAGTAAGAAAATTATACGAAGCTTCCATTTTAGATGAGCAATCTGCTTATATTTCAATTGCATCATCAGTGGGAAGTGTTTATGTAAATATCGTTAAACTCGATGCAATGATTGATTTACAGGAAGATATTGTTAATCTTAGAAAAGAAATTTTTGAAATTATGTCCATAAGTAACGCAGAAGGGTTGGTTTCAACTTCTGATTTAGTTAAAGCAAATAAATCATATATTGCAGGAGTTGCTGATTTAACAGATTTAAAAAAGGAAAGAACAAAACTTCTGCACCAATTGGCGGTATTGATTGGTGACAGCCCTAATAATATTGAGGAATACAAGCGAATTGATTACAAAAAACTTGCTTTTTCCGGTCAAATTCCGGAGTACATAAGTTCAGATGTAATTATGAACAGACCTGATTATAAAAAAGCTGAAAAGATGATGGAAAAAGCCGGCATTGATGTTAAGGTTGCCAGAAAAGAAATGTTACCGACATTGAGCTTAGGTGGTGGTGTATTATTCAACGCAAAACATTTTGAAAGCTTATTTACGACTTCTCAAATGATTTGGGGATTTGGCGGTTCAATTATGCAGCCATTATTTATGGGTGGAAAGATTAAAGCGAACTTGAAAGCTAAAAAGATTGCTTATGAAAGAAGCTTGAAAAACTATGAAAAGGTTAATTTGACTTCTATGCAGGAAGTTAACGATTCTTTAGTTTCTGTAAATATGGATAGAGAAAAACTTGCAAAGCAAAAGAAAATTCAAGAATTGGAACAAAAAGACTTTAAACTTTCAGAAGACAAATTTGCTCAAGGTGTGATTGCAAAATTGGATTTGAACCAAATGGAAGAAAATCTGCTAACAGTTAATAAGTTGGTTTATTCAACAGAGTTTGATTGTATGGTGGATTATATAAGCTTCTATAAGGCAATTGCAGCTCAGAAAATATAGTTTTACGTATTGACAAACATAATGTTATAGTAAATAATGTACATATAGGGGGAAGCCCTAAGAAAATCGTACTTCCTTAGAGCTTCACTTAGTACCCTATGAGTGATTAGAATTTTAGTGCTACTATGAATAGCGTTGCTACGATTAGTAGCACTATTATTTTATCAATCATATTTTGTAGTTTATTTTTGAATCTATGAGCACAGTTTATCAGCTAATGGTGATTCAACTTTGCCGTTCAATGTTTTAGAAACTTTCTTGATATTTTCAGACATTTTTTGCATTTCTTCTGTCCAAACAAAATTATCCATAACGTATTTTTCGCCTTTAGAAAAATCGCCTTTCATCTGTACTTGGATAATTTCTTCAAGCATTTTTCTTGCTGTTGGAACCATTTTTTCTATATCAACATCAAGAATGCCGTCCGGAGAAATTGTCATAGCGCCTTCTTTGATGAAGTAATAATTTTGCATAACGGAGCGAACTCTATGTGCTTGGCTTAAAGTTGGTTTTGAAGTCATCATATTATCAGCTGCATAAGTTACTATGATTTGTTTTCTCTGTTCAGGTGTGTACATGCCGGCTTCTGTTAGAACATCAAGCATTGCAAGAGAAACCATATCAGCTTTATTTTCTTCTATGATTGATTTATATTTACCCAAACCTTCTGTTCCGGATTTTGGTCCGAGAGAGTGTCCGTTTTCGTGTCCAACTGTGAACCAGTGGTCTGCTTCATCGTTGTAGAATTGATGTAATTCCGGATTTAATGTTGCGTTTAATCTTTTTTTCATTTTTTCTTTGGCATCATCTGATGTAATAAGACGAATTTGTCTGTGGTAAACATTTCTTCTTCCGCCATCAAGCTCTTGGATTGAAAGTTTATCATCATTTGGAAGGTTTTCTGCAAGAGTAATTCCCGCACGGAATTCTCCAACATCACCTGTAACAGTAACTAAATCAACGTCAACCATAGTTTGTTTTGATTCTTTATCCGGAGAAATATTTTGAATATAATCATCTTTAAACGGCATGTTTTGAGCCATTAAAGGTAAGAATTTTTTTACGTTCAAAATTGCATCTGTACCTTTTTTGTTAACGATACCGACTCTTCCGCCCAAAAAGTCTTTTGCTACCGGAGTAATACCGTTTTCGTCTAAAAGAGCTTTTAGTTCCGGATTTTCAACTACTGTTTCTGTTAATTCATCAGAATAATTTTCTCTTGTGATTGTGAATTCAAGCGGAGTGTCTTGAAGTGTTGCCCATTTTTTATCTGCATAAGCATCAAGCATAGGGTCAGCTGTTCTTAGAGCTTTTGCTTGTAGTAGTAGAAATTCGTTAAAGTCGGCATTGGTAGAAGTTTCTGCGGCTTTTTCAAGCTCTGTTGCCATTATTGCAAAATCATCTTTGAATTTGTCAACATAATCTGTTGCCATAAGTTCGTTGCCAACTCTTTCAACCACACTGCGTTGATTAAGGATTTTTGCAACTTCATCCACTTTGCCATCTTTTAGCATGTTGATTAAGATTGAATGAAATTCTTCTTTTTCTAAATCTTGTGGATAAACTCCTTTGCCTGCACGCATAGAAACACCTTTTGCAAGTTCAATCATGTTACTTTCTCTATCAAGTGAGCATACACCTTTTTGTGCGTCAAAAAGAATTTTAGTTAATTTTGCGTCATTATTTCCATTTTCAATTTCTTTATCTAAATATTCCTTAAAAGGCAAGTTGTTTGGATTATCAAGCTGCATGTTGACTTTATCCAGAACAATTGCAGCTTTTACCAAATGTTTTAAAGCTTCTTTGTCGCCATCTGCAAGTGCTAAGTATTCTGGTGCGTCAACTGCAAGCATTTTTTTAGTAGTCAAATAATCTTTGTGTGTTCTTTTTTCTAATTCTTCTGTAGAAAGATTAAGTTTGTAGTCATTCTTTCCAATATTAACATTATTAATCATACTCATCTTATCAAGCTCCTTTATTAAATTTTCGGACTTATCCGGAGTCTGGATATTTACATTATCTTCCGGTTTTTGACCAAAGGGTTTGTGGAAAACACCGGAAATACTGTTAATTCTGTTTATATTCATATAGGGGACTCCGAAGGGTTCTGTACTTTTTCTCCCATATTAGCACATTGAGCCGAATATCTCAATGACTTTGTTGAAAATAGGCTCTTTGCTGCGACACATGTTGTTCTAGTTCAAATATAATGTATTAACCGAATTTTACTTCAATTTCTGCTCCAAGACCTCTAAGAATTTTCATAGTTGTACCAAAGCTCGGTTGTACTTTACCTTTTAAAATATTAGACAAATTAGAACGATTCATTTCTAAATCTTTGGCTAGTTGACTCACTGTTGTTCTAACTTTTACAACTCTTTCAAGGGATTTAAAAAATAGTATATAATCTCCGTTTTGCGCATATTCTTCTATATTTAAACGCAAATAATCTTGCTGAAAATCTTCATCTTTTAAGACTTCGTGCATGTGTTGTTCATGTGTGATACTTCTATTTAATATTTCTTGCTTGATTTTCATTATTCCTTCCTTTTCTACCCTTCTAAAACCTCAACAAAATCGTCAGCGGAAAAGTCTTTTCCGGTTAGCTGTTTAATTAGGTCGTATTCTTCTACAGAGGCTCCGCAAGCGAAAATATTTTTGTCCATAAATTCACTACTCTTAGGGTTTTCAGTAATATTGCCCAATACAGATTTTAGGTAGTTATAAATCTGAACTTTCATAAGATTAGCTCTAAAATAATTCTGATAATAAGCCGGATGAGAAAGATAATGTGGTATTGTAGCCCATTCGTTGTCCGGTTTATTTTCTCTATTCAAATATTTTTTATTCAAATTTTGCCACAATTCAGCTGGATTTTGTTCAGGATTATTATAAATTTCACGTTCAAAATCTATGATTAACAAACTTTTGGCAACAAATGAAGCTTCGTCTTCTTTATGTGTTTCTTTGAATTTTTCAAGAACATCACTTGGTAAAATATTTGTAAGAACATTTTCTGTTTTAATTATATCGCCCATCATCATTGCAATAGCTTCCGTTACAGCTGGAGATGATGCTCGTTTGTCAAGGAATGTAAGTTCTGTAGATATTCCTAAATCGTATATGCAATGCCCCATTTCATGATTTAATGTATCAAGACTTACGACATTATTCATAAGATTTGCAAGAATTCTGGAATCTTTTCCGGCCTCTACACCAAAGCAAAATCCGTGTGTATTTTTGCCTTTACGTGGAAATAAATCAAGAGTTAATTTTTTCTCTGCAATCATTTTTTCGACGTCATAGCCCATATTGTTATACATTGTTTTCGAAATTTCTACAATATCATTGTTTTTTAATATCTCATTGACGGCTTTTTCCGGATTGGAATCCAGAAGAAGTCCATAATGAAAAGGTTTAAGTTCTTCTACTTTAAAAAATTCTTTAAGCTCTTTTTGTTTCTTTTCAAGGATATTTTTGATTTTATCGTTGGATTTTGAATAAACTTCATTAATCAAATTTTCCAAAAACTCAAAATCAACGTCATAATCTTCGCTAAGCTTGTATTCAAAATAGTTTTTGAACCCTTTTTTCTTGGCATAAGAATTACGCATTTTTACGAATTCTATTAAATCATTTGCAATTAAATCTCCGCCTTTAATTTTTGCTTCATAAGCTTTTTCTCTGGTTTCAGGATTGATTTCTGTTTGAATGATTTTAAAAATCTCGGTTTTAGTTACTTCTTTATCATCAATTTTAGGGATATAAGAATTAAATTTTTGCGCAATTTCGTTTTCTTTTTTTCTCAAAGCTTTTAATTCGTCACCGGTATTTAATTCTTCATCAAATTCTTTCAGCAAATCTTTAAGCTGTTTTTGTTCGTGTTTAGAGAGAGTATTTTTATCAATTTCAAGAAATCTTTTGTACATATCTTTATTTCTGAAAAGCTCTGAATATTTGTCTTGAACATCTTCATAGTTTTTTAAATTTTCCGGAGTAGAATTTGTATAAAAATCCCAACAAGACTTTTCCAGATTTATAGAAATCTTTTCCAATTCTTCACAAAATTCATCTCGTAGTTTGATAAATTCATTCATAAAGCACCTCTCTTTTTCTTGTTGTTCAAATTATATCATATTATTTTAACATTTTGCTGTATAATATTCTTATCTTCTTCGCTTTATGTGGGAGATGTTACGCACGTAGGAAAGAAACAAGATTGTTTCGTTTTTCCCTCGCCCCTTGTGGGAGAGGGTAGAATTTCAAGTTAAGAGCTATGCTCGAAACTTAGAAATTCGGGTGAGGGGTAGTCTTAAAAAATACTTTAATAATAACTATTAAGTTTAATATTATTACTGCTATAATACCCCTCACCCGCATTCGTAACTTTCGCACAGCTCAAGAACGACTGCTCCCTCGCCCACAAGGGGCGAGGGAGACTAAAGTGGTTTAGTAACTTTCCTACGTGCGTAGCACCTCCCACAAGGGGCGAAGGGGATTAAAGTGATTTAGTATTCTACGTGCATAGCATGAGTGGTAAGAAAATGGAGGTATCGGAAATGAGTATCAAATCTTGGACAGATTATTTTTTAGATATGGCAAAAACTTGTTCTTCTCGTTCAAATTGCTTAAGAGCTCAAGTCGGTGCAGTTATTGTGGGTGCTGACAAGAAGATTAAAGCAACGGGTTATAACGGTACACCTTCTAAGGTTGAATCTTGTTATGAGCGTGGTGAATGTTATCGTATAAAAAACAATATTCCATCCGGTACTTGCTACGAAACTTGTCGTTCTATTCATGCTGAACAAAATGCTATAATTCAAGCCGGACAAGATAGATGTATGGGCGCATCTATGTATATCTACGGACATAATTTTATTTGTATTTTGTGCAAAAGATTTATTGTTCAATCAGGAATTGTTGATGTTTATTTGAAAAAAGACGATAATGCACCGATTGTTTACGTATCAGTTGATGATATAAGAAAAGAGTTAGAAGACCAACAGTAGGACTAATTTTAAACTTTTCCTATTTGATAGCATTCAAACCCACGTTCTTGCAGCCTTTTTTTGTCGTATTGATTTCTACCGTCAAAAATAATCGGTAGTTTTAATGTATTTTTTATTTTGTCAAAATCAGGACGTCTGAATTCGTTCCATTCTGTTAATAATAACAACGCATCAGCATTTTCTAGAGCATCATAAGATAATTTTGAATATGCTATTCTATCTCCAAAATAAATTTTTGCAGTTTCCATTGCTTTTGGATCATACGCTTGAATTTTAGCACCACGTTTTAATAATTCTTCTATGATGGTGATTGATGGAGCTTCTCTCATGTCGTTAGTACGAGGTTTGAACGCAAGTCCCCACACTGCAAAAGTTTTGCCACTCAAGTCTTTGCCAAATCGTTTAACGATTTTTTCTATGTATAGCAATCTTTGTTGCTGATTAGTTTTATTGGCAGCAGCAACAATATTCATATCACATCCGTTTACGCTTCCGGTTTTGATAAGGGCTTTTACGTCTTTTGGAAAACAACTTCCGCCATATCCAAGTCCTGCAAATAAAAATTTGTTACCGATTCTGGAGTCTGTAGTCATGCCTATTCTTACCATTTCTGCATCAGCTCCGACTTTTTCGCATAGGTTTGCAATTTCGTTTGCGTAAGAAATTTTTACGGCTAAAAATGAATTTGCAGCGTATTTAGTCATTTCAGCAGATTTAACATCCATTACTATCACTCTGTTACCGGTTCTGAAAAAAGGAGCGTATATTTCTTGCATAATCTGTGTTGCTCTATCAGAATTTGAGCCGATGATAACCCTATCCGGTGATAAAAAATCATCAACGGCATTGCCTTGCTTTAAGAATTCCGGATTGGAAACAATATCAAAATCTTGATTTGTGTATTGCTTGATGAGTTTGGTAACTTTTTCTGCCGTACCGACCGGAACGGTTGATTTGTTGACGATAACTTTATAACTATTCATAGATTTTGCAATATCTTTTATTACATCAAAAACATATTGTAAATCAGCAGAGCCGTCTTCTCCTAGTGGAGTTCCAACTGCAATAAAACATACAAGGGATTCTTCAACGGCTGTTTTTAGGTTGCTGGAAAATGATAATCTGCCTTCTGTAACGTTAGACTTTACGAGTTCTTCCAGCCCTGGTTCGTAGATTGGAATTATGCCATTTTTAAGTTGATTAAGCTTTTCTTCATTGTTGTCAATGCAGATGACACGGTTTCCCATATCCGCAAGACAGGCTCCAGCTACAAGTCCTACATATCCTGTTCCAATCACACAAATTTTCATAATTACAAATCTCCTGTAACCATTATAATTTAAAAAGAGCATATTAAAAGCACTAAAAAAGAGCCTTTCGGCTCTTGATTTTAAATGGTGGACCTTGACATACGACTTAAAACTCCAAATTGCTAAAATCGCCTGATAGCATAGGATTGAAGTATGTCAGAAATCTGCAATTTTTAGGTTTGAAGTTTAGAAAAATTTTGTGTAAAAAAATGTAGGTCTTGAAAATAGTAATAGTTCGAATTTTAAAAACTTATAAATAATACATATAAATAACGAAGGGAGTGCATCCCTTCGTTATATTCTTGTTACCTTATATTTTGCAAGTAGTTCTGGTTTTTCTTCAATAAAGTCATTTACTTTAGCTTTAGAACACTTGTAAATATTTCTAAGGTCTTTTTTATTAACTTTCACTTTTCCGTTTTTGAGGACTCTAACTAATCTTGAACCCATTGAAATATGTAATTCTTCGTAGTAAGGCAACATAACAATATCATAAAACTTCTCATAGTTAGATATTGTTGTTTTTACTACAATATTTTTCGGAACAAGTAATATAGGCTTTCCATTATATAATGGCAATTTAGCGTTACGTTTTGTCCAAATTCCGTCTTCAGCGTTCCAGTAGTAGTTTGAAGTTATATCTTGATATGGAATATTATATTCTAGACACTGACGTTCTGTATATTCAATAAGTTTACCTCGTATAATATTAGTTGTTATATCAGAAATTTTATCAGCTCCAATGCCTTCAATCAATAATTCACAATCAGATAAATCTTTTAAGTAACCTGTTTGAGCAGCTCTACTATTTTTTAACTTGTTTAGTAATATTTTTGCCTGTTCTTTACCAATTCCGCAACCGTCTGGTTTTCCTGAAGATACACCTAAATGAGTTTCATTCGGTTCTCCCAGTCTGCTGAGCAATTTATATGCTGTTATTGTGTCATTATTTTTAATAGCAGTCATAATTCTTTCAAAAAAGTCTACTATTAAGTTATTAGAGTCTGCATACCACTCTCCGGATTTAATTGAAATAGAATATGGATCAATATACATAGGTAAGTCAGCATTTAGTGGAATATTGACAAAATCTAATCGTTCCTCATGCTCTTTTATACCAAAGTAATCTTTGAACAAGATAATTTTTTCTGAATTTTCATACAAGTTACTACTTGGATGTGATGTAAAATTTTGGTCAATCATTTTTATAGATTTCCTTTGACGATTTTACACAAGCAACAAAGCTCGTCTTTACTTTGTTACCACACCCCTTAAATCTATTTACATTTCTTCATGAAAAACCATGCGCCTACTTGTCATGGGCATGAAAGTATGTAATAATGTTTTTAAGGAAAGGGGCATTTCTGCCCCAAATAAGAAGGATTTTACGTGCTGTATATTTATGCGGCACGTCTTTTTTTAATTGGGAATTTCCAACATTTTCCTGTTGAGAAAATTATTTTTCCCTTGTAATTACGCCAATTTGTAACCATGTACAAAATGCCATCTTCTTCTGTGATAAATCTGATTTTTATCATTAAAACCTCCTACCACCTAACCATTACGACTATTAGGTTATCTATGCTGCATTTCCCAGCTCTTTGTTAGAATAGATTTTCACCATATCTCTAATCGTTATTCTAATAATATCGCATGTTTTAGTAAAAGTCAACTCTCATATTATAAAAAATGTGTTATTTTAATAATAAGGAATATTCATGCTTGTATTTTATTATTTTTTTGATAATATACTAGCGAGAGAGAGAAAATAAATACAATGAAAGAACAGGAATTTATAGCAGGCGAGCTAATTAGCGTTGGCAATTTTGAAGCTTTTTTACCTAATCCAATAAATCATGAATTTCACCTACATAATAACAAAACTTTAATTTTACTTGAACAGGCATCTACAATTCTAGGCAAATTGAATTATTTGTGTGAAAAACTTCCTTTAAACATGTATATTTCAATGCTCATACTGATAGAAGCTTTGAATTCAAGTGCGATAGAAGGAACACATGCTAGTGCAGAAGAAGTTTTAAGCACCGAAAAAAAGAGTGCTGATAGTCAAGTAATAGAAAATCTGTTTGACACTATAAATACATATTATAGTGGTAAGTGTAGAAATAATAGTGTTACAACTTTAGCAACTATTGAAGATATAAACAAACGTCTTTTTAAGAATGTGAAAAACAAAAATAACACTGGTAAAGTTCGAAAGGGGCAAAATTTTATAGGCGGTAGTAGTGAACTAAGTGCTCTATATGTACCACCTCCTGCAGAATATCTACAAGATTTATTACAAGATTTAGAAGATTTTTGGGAAAATTCAAAACTATACATTCCAAATCTTATCAAAATAGCAATATATCATTATCAGTTTGAGACAATACACCCATTTAATGATGGAAATGGTAGAACTGGTAGACTCTTAATTAACTTACAAATGAAAGAAAAAAATATTCTTAATTTTCCAGTATTATGCTTATCAAAATATTGGGGCAAAAATAAAGGGTTATATTATGATGCACTAACTAATGTCAGATTTTCAAATGATATAGAGCATTGGATTCGTTTTTTTCTGGAATCACTTACAAAAACAATAGAAGAACAAATTAAAACTATAACAGAGATAGATACTTTTTATTCTAAATGTATAAGAAGTATAGAGTCAAATATAAAAACCTATTCAAAACACAAAGAATTGCTAGAAGAATTATTAAAAAGACCTACTATAACCATAAGTCGTGCTATGGATATTCTTGACATTTCATATCAAAATGCAAATAAAATTGTACAAGATTTGGTAGGGTTAGAAATATTGAAAGCTAAAAATAATAATAAACGCAATAGGGTTTTTGAACTTTGTGGATATTATGACTTAATTTTTAAAGGAGTGCTCTAAAATATACTTAATTTTGTGTATAACACGAATTTTGACAAGTCAGTAGCTTTCTTTCTTTTATTGTATAATTAGAATAGGGGGATGTGTTGAAACATTATATTTTTGCAGATGAAAGTAATACTGACAAAGCAAGATATATGTTGATTGGTGGGATTTGGGTTGATGAAATTACACTAAAAAATGTAATCAATGAATGTCGAAGTTTTAAACGTGCAAACAACTGGGGTGAGGCTACGAAGTTTAATTGGAAAAATCTTTCTAAAAAAACGCTTCCTCAATATTGTGAGTTTATAGATATCTTTTTTAGGTTTAATTTACAGTTCAATTGTATTATTATTGATCGCAAAGAAATTAACTTAAAAGCTAATGAAAACAAAGACCCAGAGTTAGGGTTTTATAAATTTTATTATCAACTTTTAAGACAAAATTCTAAAAAAGATGTTCCGTATTATATATATTTAGATAGAAGAAATAATAGTGAGCCTACTCGCTTAGATACATTGAAAACTTTTCTTAAAAAAGATAATCATAAAACTAATTGGTTTAGTGGTGTTACAACTGATAAAGGTATTGATGTTAAAGCATTAGAATTTGTTAATTCAAATACCTATGAATTGATACAATTTGCAGATTTATTAATGGGTGCTATTGGTTTTCATTATAATAAAAGAAATCTAGCACCAGATGCCAGCCGACACAAACTGGCTTTTGCTGATTATTTATCAAGAAAAATTAACAAAAAAGATTTGGTATTTAGTACAGGACGTAATGGTTATAAAAATTTGAATTTATGGCTGTTTAAATCTAATAAAATTTTGACAAAAAATTAAGGTCAATACACCTACATATTCCTTAAATCTAAGGACCTTGGAATCATCCAAGGAATTCGGTAGTAATGACCTTAACTATATTATGTACTATAAATGAATTTTTTACAAGTATTTTTATTTAAATTTATATAAATTTAAGGAGTTTATATGTACAATTTTCCAAATTTTGACAATTATACACGTTTTATTATGATTAGTGAGTTAGTGCGTGATATTGAGAGTGGTTAAAGTACTTAAAATAAAAAATTCAAACTTAAGTTACAATTCTTCATCATTAAAATAATCTTCATCAAGTTTTTTTATTTGAATCGTCTTTTTTATTTGAATCCCAACACAATGTTTAATCATTAATTTTGTTAATTCTTCACCGTTAATTAATTTTATAATCTTTCCTCCTAACGAAGATGCTTGTGCAGCTGACATAGCCTTTTCTGAAAAATCACTAGTTGTAATGAAAACACCTTTTTTAGCTGGCTTACAACCTAATGCACCAACAAAATTTTGCATTTCTTTTTCATTGACTTTATTATCAGCATATCTTTTTGCTTGAAGATAAATTTTTTCTAAACCCAATTCATCTTCATCAATTATTCCATCTATACCACCATCGTGACTTAATGGAGTCATAGAACCAATACCATAATTCATTTTTTCCATTAAATCTATAACTATACGTTCAAATCTAACAGGGTCTATTTTTTTTAATCTTGACAATAATTCCTTTTGCAAGCTTTCAAAATAAACAACCTGTGCGCTTTCTATTAATTCTTCTGGAGTTTTTTCATTTATTTGAAAGTTATCTTTTTCAATATTATTAATAGTATCTTTATTATCTAAATTTCTTAAAAAACGTAAATCAATTCTTGTAGGATTATTTTTTAAAATATCTAATCCTTTTTGAGTAATTTTAAAAGAACCTTTTTCGGGAGATTCGATTAACTCTGAATTTTTAAGATATTGCTTTGCCCAAGCAACTCTATTATACATTGTTTTTTGTACTTTACTTGGCAACCATTCATTTCTTTCTTCTTCAGATAAATTATACTCGTCTGACATTATATCAACCATTTCAGATAATTTTATAATATTGTTCTTGCTTAATAATTTTAAAATTGGTAACATTAAAGTTTGAAAATCTGGTATTGCCATTCAAAATCTCCTTTTCTTTTCGAGCAACAATGTAATAAATTTAGAACAAAGTCGAGATTTTGGAGTAAAAAACATAAAAGCACTAAAAAAGAGCCTTTCAGCTCTTGATTTTAAATGGTGGACTTTCGGGGACGAACCTCACACTTTGGGGTTTTCTTAAAAATCCTCGAACTTTTGAAATCCAGTCAGAACAAGAAAAAAGAGCCCTTAAAGGCTCTTTTTCTAAAAATGGTGGAGGTTAGGAGATTCGAACTCCTGACCCCCTGCGTGCAAAGCAGGTGCTCTACCAGCTGAGCTAAACCCCCATTTCGGTTGTTTTGGTCTTGTAACCTCTGTTTCCATCGGCTACATTTATTATTGTACATGATGATTTTTTTTTGTAAAGGGTTTTTTTATTTTTTGTTTTATGTTACATAAATACTACGTTTTTATATAATCAAAAAGGCGGTGAAATTCTAATTTTCACCATCTTTTTAATTTTTTATCATTAAACCATGTACTTGAATTTGACATATACAGAGCAGATTGCCAATGATATCAACACAATCAAGACACCGTATTTCATGAATCTTAAGAAAAACATTGGATGACCGTGTTTTGCGGATGTTTCTGATACAATTACGTTTGCAGCTGCACCAATCATCGTCATGTTACCGCCCAAGCAAGCGCCTAATGACAAGCACCACCACAATGGAGTTGTGTAATCTGTGCCCATTGCTTTTTCGATTTCAACAAGCATAGGTGACATAGTGGCTGTATAAGGTATGTTGTCGATAAAACCGGAAATTACACCGGAAGCCCAAAGTATTAGCATAGAAGCTGCTTCTTGTGAACCTTGTGTAACTTTCAAAATCCATTCAGCCATTAACTTAATACCGCCAGATGCTTCAACACCACCAATAATAATGAATAAGCCGATGAAGAAGAAAATGGTATTCCATTCTACATCTCTCAAAATATCAGTTGGTTTTTCAAATAGTAGCAAGAAGCTTGCGCCAAGCATTGCAGCAACACAAGTTTCTATATGAGTAATATCATGTGTTACAAAGCCCAAGATTACCAAGCCTAAAACTGTCATTGAACGGATAAGCAAAGCTTTATCCTTGATTGTATTTGAATTATCAATATTTGCAACTTCTTTCATTTTTTCTTCGCTGGCATGAAGTTTTTTCTTGAAAATCAATGACAACAAAGCAAGTACGACTACCAAAATAATTGCAACTACTACTGTTAAATTGTTTACGAAGTCCATGAAAGAAAATCCGGCTGCGCTGCCGATAATAATGTTTGGCGGATCACCAATCAAAGTTGCAGTACCACCGATATTTGATGCAAAGATTTCTGTCAAAAGGTAAGGTATTGGGTCGATATCAAGTTCTTTTGCAATAAAGAATGTAATAGGCATAATCAAAATAACTGTTGTAACGTTGTCCAAAAATGCACTTGTTACGGCTGTAAAAATACCCAATACTGCAAGAATTGCAATCGGGTGACCTTTTGTCATTTTTAACAAATTGTTAGCAATATAGTTAAAAACGCCGCTTCTTGTTGTAATGCTTACGATAATCATCATTGATACAAGTAAGAATATTACGTTGAAATCAACATATTGAACAAAATAAGTTGGGTTAAGAACTCCGTCTAAAACCTTAGTTTGGCTTACAAGTCCAAGTAGAATTGTAATACCGGCACCAAGAAGTGCGATGGTAACTTTTGGAACTTTTTCCAGCGCAATAAAAATATACGCTAGGATTAAAATTCCGGCTGAAATCAGCACATTATGTGCCGACACAAAACTGTGAATTAATTCCATATTTTTCTCCTTTATATTTCATTAAGTCGTTAAGTCATAAGGTCGTTAAGTCGTTAAGTTCATTTAAAAATAGACTTTTTACTTTTCGCCTTGTTCACTTATTTTCAATTACGGAGCGTTTGGGCTAATTTCCGTTTTTAATATGGAACTTATTATATTTGTATTATTAATTTTATGTTGTTTTTTTATTTGTACGTAAAAATTTTGTTGGTTAGTTTGCTTTATACTTCCGGTAGTAGAAGTTGAAGGCGAATTATCGCTTTTATTTTCCGGTAGTGCTAAAAAAGTTTTTGTTTCCGGAACAGTAAAAATTGCGTGAGAGCTTTGAGTTTGCCAAGCGGCTATGTCATTAGGGACAAAAATATCTTGGGTATTTGCGAAATTTGCGGTCGTAAATACTAAAAGTAAAAGTCCAAATATGAATTTTAATATGACTCTCATACCAAAATTTTATCACAAAGTTTGAAAAGAGAATTAAATATATTTAATTCATCAATGTTTTGGCAAACTTTAATGATTCTTCTGTTACTTCACCACCTGCAAGTTCTGCAATAGCTTTAAGTTTGGCATTATCTTCCAAAACGGAAATATCAACACTTGTTTTGCCATCTTGTGTCTTTTTAACATAAAAATGCTTGTCTGATTTAGATGCAATTATGGCTTGGTGCGTAATCATAATAATTTGCATGTATTTAGAAAGTTCTTTCACTTCATCCGCAACAGCTTGAGAAGTTTTGCCGGAAATACCCGTATCAATTTCATCAAAAATGACTGTGTCAATATTATCACTCTGGGCAAAAATTGTTTTAATTGCAAGCATGACTCTTGAAATTTCACCGCCTGATGCAACCTTAGCTAAAGGTTTTAATCCTTCTGAAATATTTGTAGAAATCAAGAACTCTACTTTATCAAAACCGTTCGGAGAAAGTTCTGTTCTATCAAAATGTATTTCAAATTTGACTTTCGGAAGTTCCAATTTTTCCAGTTTTTCAATAATCAAACCGGAAAGAACTTGTGCATAATTTTTTCTTTCTTCTGAAATCTCACCTGCCAAAAGTTCAAGTTTCTTTTTCTCTTCAACAATTTCTTTTTCTAATTCTTCAATATTTTGGGTAGAAAATTCGATACTATCAAGCTCTTTTCTTAATTTTTCTCCCTGTTCCATAACTTTCTCAAGTGTTCCGCCATATTTATGTTTCAACTTGTCGAGCATAAAAAGTCGTTCTTGGATAGAATTTATTCTTTCTTCATCAAATTCTAATGCACTGGAATACTCTCTTAGAGAAGATGAAACATCTTTAAGAACTTCAATCGCCTCAATTATACGGCTTTCCGAGTCTTCTAGCGAATTATCCATGCCGGAAGCCTTGGTTAAATTAGATTTTATTTGAATCAATGTATCCAATATAGAACCATCGTCACCGGAAATTGACCAGAAAGAAGAACCGGTAAGGTCTTTTAGTTTTTCAACATTTTCTAAAACAGAAAGCTCGTTGTTTAGTTCTTCATCTTCTTCGGCGGATTTGATTTGTGCCTCATCAATTTCATTAACCTGAAATTTAAGAAAATCAATCTGTTCTTCTGTTTTGTCAGCGGAATTTTTAAGCTCCTCAAGCTTTGCTTCCAAATCTTTGTAGTGGTTGTATTCTTTCCTGTAAATTTCTAACATTGCGCCACAAGTGTTTTTTGCATACGCATCCAATAATATTATGTGATATTTTGGTTGCAAGAATGAATACGTTTGATGTTGAGAATGAATGTCAATAAAAAGTTCACGAAATTTACGCATAAATTCTTGATTAACAAGACAACCATTAATACGAGAACGTGAACCGGTTTGCGTGATTTCTCTGGATAAAATAATTTCTTCACCATTATCATCAATTCCGTATTCATCAAACAAGCTTGATAAATCTTGTTTCTTGTTTAAGAGTGTAAGTTCAATTATAGCTTTATCAGCATTATTCTTGATAACCTCTTTTCCCGTTTTAGCGCCAAAAGCAATGTCAATTGCGTTGATTAAAATACTTTTACCGGCACCTGTTTCGCCTGTTATGATATTTAAACCGTCTGCTAAATCGAGTTCAAGCTCGTCTATTAATATGTAATTTTTGATAAAAATCTTTGATAACATACCCTAATTATACCCTAAATGTTCTAAGACTCATCCTCTTCATCTGATTCCTCTTCGTCAGACTCGTCATCATCGCCACCAAATTCTTCGTCATCAGAATCATCACTGTCTTCGTCATCTGAAAATTCGTCTTCCTCGTCTTCATCATCGTTATCTTCATCATCAAATTCATCGTCAGTGTTTTCTTCTTCATCGGAGTCAAACTCTTCATCTTCGGAATTGTCATCGTCATCAAAGCTATCTTCTGACTCATCTTCTGTTTCATCATTATTTTCAGAAATTTCTTCTTCTTGGTATTCAGAAATTTTCATTTCCGGTTCTATTTTTTCATGCCTGTCGAGTTTGGCTTGGATACATTTGAATTCTTCTTTCACGATTTTTCTTGGATAAGTTAAGGTGTAAGGATTTTTGAGCGCAAGTTCAAGATTGTCATAGTAAGCATCTAAATCTCCTATAAACTTGTAAACTCTTGCAAGACAATAGTACAAATCACCATTGTCATCTTTTTGCAGTTTTTCATTTAGAATTTGTAAAATTTCTTCTGCTTCGCCATTTTTTAAACAAATTTTTGTTAAAAGCTTGTAAGCTTCAACATCAGAAGGATTGAATTCAATTGTTTTAAGAAGATATGTTTTTGCTTCTTCCATGTTTCCGCTTTTAAAAGCGATTGAGCCAAGATTATAATAAGCCCAACTGTAATCCGGAGAAATTTCTAAAACTTTCTGATAGCTTTCAATTGCAAAATTTGTAAGTCCGTCGTTCTGGTAAATATATCCAAGATAAAAATATGCAAAAACATCTTTTGGATTGATATTTACAGCTTTTTGAAAATTATCCAATGCAAGATTTTTTTCATCTTTGTGAAAATAGCAAACACCAAGGTTGAAGTAGCAATTACCGTCATTCGGGTCGGTTTCCAAAACTTTTTGGAATGCATCAATAGCTCTATCCCAGTCTTTTAATTCTACGAGAACATCCCCGAGGTTGTAATAAAAATCTTCTTGCGGTGAAATTTCTACTGCTTTTTGGTAGCAATCTCTTGCTTGTTCGAATTTTTTTAGTTTTTCGTAAACAATGCCAAGGTTATACAAGATTTCTGCATCGTCAGGAAAGTATTTAAGTAAATATTCCAAATTTCCTTCAGCCTCCTCGTTAAAACCATTGTTAACAAGAAGAATAGAGAGTTCGCGCCTTGCCTGAAAATTGGAAGGGTCGCTTTTAAGTATACTTTGAAGTGTTTCTATATCGTTTGCCATACGTTAATTATAGCAAAATTAGGTTAAATAGTAAATTTTTGTAAAACTTTTCAAATTAACTAGCAAAAAAAATTATTTACACGTTTTAGAACAAATGGATGGTTGATAAATTAAAAAATATGATATAATTGAATAAATAAAGCGAGGTGACAACATGAGTGAAGTAAATGGTCCTAAATTTAGTGTTAATCAAGTAAATTATAGCGGTATTCAAAAGCCAATGGCTGAACCTCAAGAAATTCCGCAAGAAACAGAAGCCCCAAAACTTAATGATTTTTCTGATCCAAAAGCTGAAGCACTCGGACGTTCTATGTTATTTAAGGGCGTAGATGATACAAACCATGATTTAAAAGTTTTATTAGACAATCCTCAAATTGCTGAAAATTCTGACAAAGCGTTTGAAACAGCTTTGAAAGCAGCTCAAGATGCAGGTGTTGAAAATCCTTATGAAGAAGCTGCTACTTTTTCAACAACAGCGATGTAGTATGTGAAGTTGTTAAGCCTTAAGTCATTAGGTTCGTTTTAAATTTCTGGATTGCCACGAAAATTCTCTAAACTCTAAATAAACCTACAAGCCCAAAATCTTAATTTTCTCGCAATGACGGCAAACTGACAGGTAGAACTACAGATTGCTTTAAAACAACTTTCCATTTTCCACTTAAGAAGGTCGACCTAATATGAAAAGTCTTTTTGCTTACTTTCTTGATTGTTCGCATTAAACGTGTCTACATATTTTTATGATAAAAACTTGGTTAAAATCATAAAAATACTTCGCACTTTGCTCACAATCCGCTTTTCTACAGAAAAAGTAAGTTGGAAAAACAACAGATTTGTTGTAAGACATGAGTTATAATAAAAATGTTAAAAGACAAGTTAAACCAAAAAGGAGATAACAATGGCAACACAACAAGAAGAAAACTTAATCAATTTGTTGGATGGATACGTAGAAAAAGGTGGACATCACTTAAATGTAAATGTTTTTAACCGAGAAACATTGCTTGATGCACAGAAACATCCTGAAAATTATCCTCAATTAACGGTAAGGGTTTCCGGATATGCTGTCAATTTTATTAAATTGACTAAGGAACAACAAGATGATGTAATTTCAAGAACTTTCCATAATTCATTAAGCCGCTAGATTTGTGGTGTGGATGAGGATTCTTTATCTTTTGAACCAATCAAACCAACTTAAATAACATGTCAGTAGGGCTTGGATAACTAAGCCCTTTTATATTACTGAATTTTTTAATTTTGTTGGGTTGGTTATAAATTCTTCAATATTGTTCATTGTTGTTGTTAAAATTCTTTGGATTGCTTCTTTTGTGTTGTAGGCAATGTGTGGTGTAATGATTACATTATCGAGTCGAAAGAGTTGCGAATTTATTATGGTTTGTTCTAGGGTGAATTTGTCAAGCCTGTTAAGTTCAATAATATAATCGAAATCGGTAATAGTTTCTTCTTTTTCGAGTACGTCAAGTCCGGCGCCTGCGATTTCTTTGTTGAGAATAGCGTTGTATAGAGCTTTGGAATCTATAAGTTCGCCACGTCCGGTGTTAATAATTATGGCAGATTTTTTCATTTTTTGGAAACTATGTTCATCAAACATGTGGTAATTTTCTTTTGTAAGCGGAGCATGGATTGATATAAAATCTGAATTTTTAAGAAGTGTATCAAAATCTACATATTTTAAATTTAGAGATTGCTTGAGATCTTCACGTTCAACTTTGTCATAAGCTAAGATATTCATATTGAGTCCATAAGCAATTTTTGCGAAGGCAGAGCCGATGGCGCCTAAACCGACAATCCCTATATTTTTTCCTGATAATTCTGTACCAATTAGATTATTTGGACAAACTTTTCCGTTTTTGAATTCTGTATTAGATTTTGTTACATGCCTGCAGACATCTAAAAGTAGTGCCAGTGCAAACTCTGCGATTGTTATGTTCCCATAGTTTGGAGAATTTACGACTTGTATTGAATTTTTTTTGCAAAAATCAATATCAATATTATTGTATCCGACAGAGCGTAGCGCAATAAGTTTTAGATTTGTAAATTGTTTAAGTACGGATTTAGTAATTTGTGAAGATGTAAATACTGAAATAATTTCAGCATCAATGTATTGGGGATTAATTTTAGTTATGTCGTTGAGTGGACTGCGTTCTAAAAAGTAGGTAAATTTATTTTCATTATGCTTTTTTAAGAATTTTGTTTCATAGTCTTCTACATCGAAATATACAATTTTCATAAAAACCTCGTTTTGATAATCAATCATAGTATATCGTGTTATGAAGAAAAATCATTTAGCGAGGTAGTTAACTTTTTTTCGATTTTGTAATAGAATTGAGTTCACAATAAGTCTAATTCTATAGATATTTTAATGTATCAAAGTAGGACTCCGATTTGGAGTTGACTAAATGTCAAGTCCAAAATGGAGCAGGTGAATTCGAACGAGAGTGAGATGAGCCAAGAACTCTGTAAAAAGTTGACTAAATGTCAAGTTTTTATAGAGGCAGGCGAATTCGAAACGAAAGTGAGATGAGCCGTATATAAGATATCCAATTCCGACAAAAGGTTTTGGATTATAATATTAAAAATGTCGAAGTGGCGGAATTGGTAGACGCGCATGATTCAGGTTCATGTGGGTAATTCCTTGAGGGTTCGAGTCCCTTCTTCGACATTTTTATTTTAAGAATGCTTCGATATATTGTAAATATTCATTAAAATCTTTGTCACCATCAATAATTTGTTTTAAGTTTTCCATGTAAATATCAAATTTATGATTTTTTTCTTGTTTAAGAGCTTCTAGTCGATTAAAATTTCGTTTTGAAATAACATCATACATTTTTGCAACTTTGTGAAAACCATCCTCTTTTGAGTTAGTTGCTTTTAATTTATTTTGTTCTGCTAAAAAAGATACGTTTTTTATTTCCTCTGATAATTTGCTTTCTTCTCTTGTCCAGCGAGCTTCTTTTTGGATGCATTCAAATACTTTTGCAAATTTTTTTGCAATTTCGTTATCTGTCAATTTTTCTAACATAACTCTTAGTGAGTCTTTAAATATATACTGCCGGTTTGTTTCTGAGGTAACTGTGCTGAAACCATCCTGAGCATTTTTCCCATTTCCAAGGGTATTGCAATATAATGTACCATTGAGTTTTTTTGTGTTGTTTTCAAATATTTTTTGTATATTAGTTATACGTTTTGAATTTACAGAAGAACCCCTTACGATTAATTTTGCTTGAAAAGCTGTAGTATTACTTGTATTGTTTTGAATATTCATATAAACCTCCAATCATGTATAAACTTGAACATGAAAAAATTTGCTACCTAATTTTTACAAATCTCTTGATTTTTTCCTGTTTACTTGCTAGACTTAAGTAACGATATGCAAATCGTGCCTGTGGCACTCTGCCGAAGAAAAAGTTGACTAAACGTCAAGTTTTTCTGAGAGGTAGGTAGCGCCGCTAACGCAAGACACAGGCAAGTGATATTGAAAATTTAATAATGAAAGTCGTCACGGGCCTGTGGCGCAGCGGTAGCGCAGAGGACTCATAATCCTTTGGTCGTGGGTTCGAATCCCTCCGGGCCCAAATTTAAAAGAGCTATATAGCTCTTTTTTTGTTGCAAAAATTGAGTTGTAAGTTCTTTATAAAAGGGTGGAAAATTAATTAACAAACTTAATTAAAAACATTTAAACTAACTATTAAGAAAATCGTCAAATTGTTGTTCTTTGTTAAAATATTTGTCTACTACCAATTCCATAAGCTCATTCATTTTACTTGGGGTAATTAGATTACCTCTTCCCAAAGAATCAACTTCAATATTGTTTTGTATAAATGATCCCATTATTGAATAATCAATATACTTTTCGTCAAACTCAGGTGAATAGGCATAATAAGAAAATTCAATTAAATAAAATTTCATTTTATCATTTATTTGAGTATGAAAAACTTTTGTAACGTTTTCGGCGGTAAAAACAACACAACTCGGAACTTTTGAATCTTTTTCCCATGTTAACGTATTATTTTCTGTTTTTTCTATAATTTTATTAATAAGTTCATTGTATTTCATCATATTGTTCACCCTGTTCATATAATCGTATTATTGCTTTTATCGAGTCAATAAAATCATCAAGATTGTTCTTATTTATCTTTTCAATGTTTCTTATAGTGTTTAAATGTATTTCACTATTTTCAATTAAAAATGAATTTCCTTTTATTAATGTTTCTAAATAAGCGATAGTTAGGTTTATGTTTTTGTTAGTTATACCATTTAAATTAATTTCCTTTTTTATACTAATTATAATTTTTGAAAGTTTTTTAATTAAAATTTGACAATTTTCACGCTTATATAAATTATTTTTAAATTTATTTAGTTGAGACAAAGAACGTAAACTGCATAGTGCCGCAACAATAGTTATTATTGATGCTATAAAAGATATAATGTTACATATAGTATTAAATAAAGTTGTATTCATATAGTTTGTACTCATAAATTATCAAAAAAATAAAAGGTTAACAAATTATTTTTTATATTTTTTAATATCTATTAATTTTCTATCGGTAAGCCCAATCTTTTCAATGGTATATAATTAAAATAATAATCGCATCCTACGCTATGAATATATGCTAAAACATCTTTGTATTCAGGTTTTTTAAACCAATCATTAAGGATATAAATATATTCAACTTCAAAGTTGAGTGAAGCTAAAAGCCTTTTGTATTGTTTCTTTTTAAAATCGCAAGTTTGTAGCTTCTCATCAACAGAACCAGCAACCTGCTGATATTTACATTCAATTATATAAAAAGTGTTATTTAGAATTACATAAATAGAATCATCTGGCAATAATTTTTTAGAAAGATAATCTCTCCAATTAACATTATTTTTTTCTAAAAATTTGTATAGTCCGTTTTTTACAAAAATCATTCCAACAAGTTTGTTTTTATATAAAACATTATTATTTTTATCAACAAAATAATTTTTGATTCCATTCAATAATGTTTTTAAATCTGCTTTTGTTTCGAACACTAATCCTGTTGTTGTGTTACCACCACCAATACCATCTTTAATCATTATAATTCCTCACTAAGACTTCCGTTATTTTCCCTCTTCCATCAGCATTTGCATTGATTTGGCGAGAAGCAAAAACTTTTTTAATTTCGTAATTTGCATATAATTCATTTACTAATTTAGTATCTGAATTGGAAAGCATAAATTTAACACCTTTTGAATCCAATTCATCACACACATTACGCAATTTGAACTGCATATCAATATCAAATCCGTCTTTTGTATATGATGTAAAACTGGATGTTTCATTCAATGGCACATAAGGTGGATCAAAATATACAAAATCACCTCTTTGTGCTTTGTTTAAGATTTCAGAGAAATCTGCACATTTAATTTCAGTCCTTTTTAAAAGCTCAGAACAATTTAAAAGATTATTTTCATCTATAATTCTTGGATTTTTATAATTTCCAAATGGAACATTAAATTCGCCTTTAGAATTAACTCTATACATACCATTAAAACAAGTTCTATTAAGGTAAATAAAACGACTGGCTCTTTCAACATTTGAAAGTTTTGAGTATTCTTCTGTCCTATCAATGTTACGAATTTCTAAAAAATATTCTTTTGAAACTTCGTGTTTACTTAAATCTTTTATTAACTCATAAACATCATCTCTCACAACAGAATAAAGATTTATAAGTTCTTCATTTATATCTGAAATATAAGCATTATCGGGTTGTAATTCAAAAAACAAAGCACCACCACCAATAAAAGGCTCAAAATATCTATTATAAGTTTTAGGCAAGTTTTTTAATAATTCAAACATAAGTTGACGTTTACCGCCAACCCATTTGACAATTGGATAGGTCTCATTTTTTAATTTTTCTAGAACTACTGCCATTGTTTTTCTTTCTTTGAAAATACTTGTTCAAACCTTTTTATCGAAAGGTTTAAATATTCTTTTTCTAAATCTATCCCGATATATTTTCTGCCTAATTCTAAAGCCATTATACCAGTCGTAGAACTTCCTGTAAACGGATCTAGTATTAAATCGCCTTTGTTAGTTGAGGCAAGGATTATGCGTCTTAACAATTCTAAAGGTTTTTGTGTTGGGTGTTTCCCAAATTCTTTTTCATAAGGTTTTGGAGTGCCTATTGCCCATACTGAACGCATTTGTTTTTCAGGCTTTTTAATAAAATCTTCTGCCCAATCTCCATTTTTCATTATTTCATAATTAAATGTATGTTTTGCTTCATTATCTAATTTTGCCCATAATAACGTTTCATGGCTTGCTGTAAAGTAGCGACAACTCATATTTGGCGAAGCATTCGGTTTAAACCAACAAATATCATTCAATATTTTAAAACCAGCTTTTTGCAATGCAAAACCGCAAGCGTAGATTGAGTGATAAGTCCCTGAAATCCAAATTGTTCCATTAAGTTTTAGGACTCTTTTGCAAGAATTAATCCACTTTTGATGGAATTCAAAATCTTCATCAAAGCCTTTACTTTTATCCCACCTGCCTTTATTTACAGAAACAACTTTGCCTGCCTGACAAGTAATCCCACCATTAGATAACATATAAGGCGGATCTGCAAAAATCATATCAACAGATTCAGGAGTTGCCTTATTCAAAATTTCGATACAATCACCCTGAAATAAAGTTATATCGTCTTTTTCATAAAACTTTTGCATAGTTTAATTTTACTATAAAAATAGATGATTAATTTCTATTATTTTTTAGTAAATTTTTTTTGTTTTTTATAATGTATTTTGATAGGTTCGGATTCCACCCTCGCTATACTCAAACCAACTGTTAAAAAAGATCAAACTGCAAGTATTTTTGTAATCAGTTTGTCGTAGATTTGTCGTAGTTGAAGTATATAAAGTTTTTCTTTAAAATTATTATGGATGTGTCCACTAAGTGTATATTTTTATTTTGAATAAAATCCTAAGAAAAAGTTTTATAGCGTAAATGCTTGCAAACTTTTTTTGCAAATATATTCCTAATTTGCCCCACATTCTGTTTAATATATAATAAAAACATTATGAAACATAGAGAAAACGTACGAAATTTTTGCATTATTGCACACATAGACCATGGGAAATCAACCCTTGCAGATAGACTTTTAGAAGCAACCGGAACAATTGCACAGCGTGATATGCAGGCGCAGTTGCTTGATACAATGGACATTGAACGAGAGCGTGGTATTACGATTAAGCTCAATGCCGCTAGAATGAATTATACTGCCCAAAATGGCAAAAAATATATTTTTAACTTGATTGACACTCCAGGGCACGTTGATTTTTCTTATGAAGTTTCACGCTCTCTTGCCGCTTGCGAAGGCGCTTTACTTATTGTTGACGCAACTCAAGGTGTAGAAGCTCAAACTTTAGCCAATGTTTATATGGCAATTGAACAAAATTTGGAAATCATTCCGGTAATCAACAAAATTGACCTTCCTTCTGCCGATGTGGATAGAGTTAAGGAAGAAATCGAAGAAATTCTGGGAATCGACACATCAATGGCAATTCCGGTTAGTGCAAAAACAGGGCTCAACATTGGAGAAGTTTTAGAAGCTATTGTTAAATTTGTTCCACCTCCTGTTGATACAACAGAAAAGCCGCTAAGAGCATTGGTTTTCGATAGTGCGTATGACCCATATTTAGGAACATTGTGTTTCTTTAAAATTATGGATGGCAAAATGAAGCTTGGTGATAAAGTTAAGTTTATGGCTTCAGGGAAAGAATATGAAATTACTGAACTTGGCTATTTAACACCACACAGGGTTCAAGTTGAAGAACTTATTTGTGGTGATGTAGGATATTTTGCAGGTTCAATCAAAGAAATTACAAGATTTGTAGGTGATACGGTTACTCACGTTGAAGCACCTGCGGATGAGCCACTCCCTGGGTATAAAGAAGCTTTGCCAATGGTATTTTCCGGCATGTATCCTGTAGATAACGAGGATTATCATGAACTTAAAGAAGCTTTAGAAAAATTAAAACTTAGTGACAGTTCAATTACGTTTGAACCTGAAACATCAAGTGCTTTGGGATTTGGTTTCCGTTGCGGTTTCTTGGGTATGTTACACATGGAAATTGCTCAAGAAAGATTGGAAAGAGAATACAATCTTTCTATTGTAACGACTGCTCCATCTGTAGTGTATAAAGTTCATAAAACTAATGGTGAGATTGTTGAGATTGATAACCCTGCGAATCTTCCGGCTGCTCAATATCGTGAGTATATTGAAGAGCCTTATGTTAAAGTTTCTATTATTACTCCAAACGAGTATGTCGGAACATTGATGGATTTGTGTCAAACCAAACGTGGTATTTTTATTAATATGAATTACCTTGACAAAGTTCGTGTTGATTTGATTTATCACTTGCCTTTAAGTGAAGTAATTACAGATTTTTATGACCAATTGAAATCTCGCTCAAAAGGTTATGCAAGCCTTGATTATGAATTTCAAGATTACAAACGCTCAAAGCTTATCAAGCTTGATGTAATGCTTGCCGGCGAAGTTGTTGACGCACTTTCAGTAATTTGTCACGAAGATAATGCATATTATATTGGTCAAAAATTGACTGAAAAATT
Source organism: uncultured bacterium (assembly GCA_900549855.1). Classification (GTDB taxonomy): domain Bacteria; phylum Cyanobacteriota; class Vampirovibrionia; order Gastranaerophilales; family Gastranaerophilaceae; genus CAG-196. Next base: position 29,937 of record URPS01000021.1, read on the forward strand.
GAAGACAATTATTCCACGTCAGATGTTTGAAGTTCCTATTCAAGCTGCTATTGGCGGAAGAGTTATTGCCAGAACAAATATCAAAGCATTAAGAAAAAGTGTATTGGATAAATGTTATGGCGGTGATATTTCTCGTAAACGTAAGCTTCTTGAAAAACAGAAAAAAGGTAAAAAACGTATGAAGGCTATCGGACGTGTAGAAGTTCCACAAGAAGCATTCATGGCAGTTTTGAGCCTTGAAGATGAAGCGTAAGCTAATAAAATTGTGAAGGTGTCTATTTTAAATTTTTAGATTGCCACGAAAATCACAGATTTTCTCGCAATGACTCTTATTGATAAATAACTAAATAAGGTCGGTGAAATTTTCACCGACCTTATTTTAAACTTGATATTAAACTAAATCTTAGTAGATAATAGTCAATACTTCGTCAGGATTCAAGCTAGAATCGTTAGTTGTGTTAGGAACGAAGATATATTTAGCTTCGTCAACGAATTCGTAGCAGATACCGAATACACCGGAAGCTGCAAGCTTAGTGATGTTGTAAACACCTTTACCAACTGTGATAAAGCTGCTACCAACACTCTTCAAGCCTTTAACTGGGTGTAATGATGCTGTATCAGAGAATGCGTCTGACCAATTGTCACCGTATTCTTCAACACCGTTAGCAACTACTTCAACTGCAGAAGAAGCAGAACGTCCTGCAACACCGGCAACTCTGCCTGCCATTGAGAATGGAGCGCCAAGAACTCTTGAAACTACGTTAGGGTTCTTAGATACGTCAACAGATGCTGATGAAAGTTGTTTAGGGAATTCAGCACAATTGTCACCGTTCTTGATGTTTTTGAATTCAACTTCTACATAACCAGGGTTCTTAACACCAGGTCTGGAAACAGCAGATACGATACCTTTTACAGTAGAACCTGCAGGGTAACAAACTCCGCCGATTGTAGCGTCTTCAACTGTCTTAGCTGTGAATGTATCACCAACGTTAGAAGTTCTAGCGCTGATTCTTTCGCTTAACTTAATTTTTAATTCGATAGGTTGGTACTTAGTAGCGCAATTTGCGAGACCGTTTGATGTATCAATTTTGAAACCAGCTTTCATAGCACCTAACATGTAAGCAACTTGTTCTTTTGATAAGTATTCATCATTTACAACTTTATCTTTGTTTTCAATGTTGTTTAGAATGCCGGAAGCAATAACTTCGTTAGCTGCACCTTTTGCCCAATCAGGAACATATTTTACAGCTTGACCTTCAAATACAGGAGCTGCATTTTTATCCGCAGATACATCCATCATTTTAGCGAAAGTAGCGAATACTTCTGCTTTAGTGATAGGTTGATCAGGTTTAAATGTTAAATCAGGATAACCAATCATAACGTCAGCAGTTAAAGCTCTGTCGATTTGGTCTTTTGCCCAATAGTCGCCTGCAACGTCAGTATATTTATTAGGTGCAGTAGCTTGCAAGTTCAAGCCGTCTGCAATAATGAATGCCAATTCAGAACGTAATACAGGCATTTTAGGGTTGAATAAGCCAGCTCTTCTAGCATCCATTTTGCCTTTCATACTGTTAAGCATTTGTTTTGCATCACGAGCAATAACAACATTTTGCTTACCTTCAATAGTTTTTGCTGTGCAAGGTTTGTAAACTTTTCCGCCAATAACTACATTGCTATCAGTGTTAACCATTGACTGACCTTGAGAACCAAACAATGTTGGATGAGCGTATGCTTGTACATCAGCAGGTTCACCTGCCATTGCAACACAAGAAGTAACACAAACAGCGCCAAGTGTTGCTAACATTTTTTTAGATAGTTTCATACTTCTCCTTTCTAATTCACATTCCATTTTACCTGAAAATCTATACTCGTAATTAAACCATATAATGTATTTTTCTTATCATACAAGCTTATTTTTTAGGCAACAGATAGGCTTGCGGATAGCAATAATCTTCTCTAAAACCTATTCTTCTGTACATTTTCAGCGCTTTATAGTTATTGGTTTCGGTAGTAACATTGATTTCGCTAAAAACTCTTTTGCCGAGTTTTGTCCAATCAACAATAGTCTTGATAGAACGATTTAATAAATGCTCTGAAAAACCATGCCCTCTATGTTCTTTTTCAATTGCTACTAGAGGTAAGTTTGCAATTTTTCCGCCGGTAACGTTTGCAAAAGCAAAACCAACCGGTGTATCTTTGTACAATAAAACTGAAGTTACATCGGGCAAAAACTCGCCGTAAATATTTTCTACAACTTTATTAATAATATCTTTTGTGCCTTCAATTGACTTAAATCTTGTGTCATAAATTGCATCTTGAGTATCGCAGAAAGATTCGTGTATTACTCGAATTGCATCATCTCTATAGGAATCTTCGTAACTTACTATTTTATAGTATTCCGGACGTTCAGACAACTTCATGTTCTCCAAAATTCTTTCAGAAGACGCATTGCCCATCATAAATCTCAATACAGCAAGTCCAATATACTTAAAACCAAACTTTGCAATGTCAGCGGTGAATACGGACTGATGTCCAATCATAGGATAAGAAACAACCTTACTTTGACGTTCTGTTTCTGTTAGTTCCAAGAATTTTTCAAGAAGTAGTTTAACTTTTGTAACTTCGTCTTCTGTTCCAAGACAATGAATAATGTTTAATTCAATAGATTCGGAAATTGAAGTTGTGTAAACCAAGAATGCAGTCGGAATCTCATTTTCTTTAAGAACAACACATTGCATGTATTTCTTTTCAACAGCATCGATAAATTCTTCGTAAGGAAGTGGTTCCAGCTCAAACTTGTATTCACTTACAGCCTTTGCTTTGAAGTCATTGTATACTCCCGCAAAGATTTTATATATGTTCCCGTTTAGTAACTCTGTTTCGTACGCTGTTTCTGCCATAATTGTCCTTTACATTAAATGGTGCATTTTTTCACGCTTTGTATTTATATAGCGTTCATTATATTTATTAACCTCTGATTTAAGGTTAATATTCTCGTGTATAGTTAAACCATAACCCTTTAATCCAACAATTTTTTTAGGGTTATTAGTTATTAAATTAAAATTATTGAAACCCAAATCCAATATGATTTGAGCGCCAACTCCGTAATTTCTCAAATCAGGTGCAAAGCCAAGTGAAACATTTGCTTCTACTGTATCTTGTCCTTGTTCTTGAAGTTTATATGTCTTAAGTTTATTAACTAAGCCAATTCCCCTGCCTTCATGATCTCTAATATAAATTACAGCACCTTTGCCATAGTCATTGACCATTTTTAAGGCAGTATGTAATTGCCAATTGCAGTCACACTTAAGACTGTGGAAGATATCTCCGGTTAAACATTCGCTATGGACACGAATTAGCGGAATTTTGTCGCTGCCATCATCTTTAACTAAAGCCACATGCTCACATCCGGTAATTGTATCTGTGTATCCAACGATATTAAAATCGCCGAATTGTGTTGGTAAAAATACTTCAACTTCACGCTTTACAAACTTTTCACGCTTCAAACGATACGCAATTAAGTCTGCAACTGTTATAAACTTGATATTATGCTTCTCAGCAAATTTGTGCAAATCATCTCTACGAGCCATTTCGCCATTGTCCTTCATGATTTCGCACATAATTCCGGCTTCTCTATGTCCGCAAAGTTTTGCTAAATCTACAACAGCCTCTGTATGACCGCATCTTTTAAGAACTCCACCCTTTTTTGCAACACAAGGAAATAAGTGCCCTGGGCGACGCAAATCAGAAGGTTGAGCGTCAGGAGCAATAGCCACTTCAATTGTTTTTGCTCTATCAAAAGCAGAAACTCCGGTTGTGACGCCATATTTAGGGTGAGCATCAATGCTGAGTGAAAATGCTGTTTGCATACTTTCAGTATTTTTTGCAACCATTTGTGGTAAATCCAGCTGTTCTGCGATTTCTTGAGAAATTGCAAGGCATACAATTCCACGGCATTCTTTAGTTATAAAATTAACAAGTTCCGGAGTGACAAATTGAGCTGAGCAGATTAAATCGCCTTCATTTTCTCTATCTTCATCGTCAGCAACAATGATAGGTCTACCTAACTTGAAATCTTCCAATGCTTCTTCAATTGTATTAAATTGATTTGTCATAATTAGCAGAATCCGTTTCTTTGTAAAAAATCTATACTTATTCCTGAACTATTATCTCTCGTTGATAAAAAATTTTCAACATATTTAGCCAAAATGTCGACTTCTATGTTTACATAATCGCCGACCTTTAAGCCAATCAGATTTGTATTTTCAAATGTGTGTGGAATTATGGCAATTGTTATTTTTTGCCCTTGAATGTCAGCAATAGTAAGACTTATGCCGTTAATTGCAATTGAACCTTTTTTTACCACATATTTTGCTTGTTCTTTTGTGAGCTCGATTTCTAAATTACAAAATTCATCATGTTTTTTTATGCTGCTTACTTGGGCAATGCTATCAGTATGACCGGAAACAATATGACCGCCAAACCTTCCATTTGCAGACATTGCACGTTCCAGATTGACTATAGAGCCGCTTTTTAATTTCCCGAGAGTTGTAACTCTTAGAGTTTCAGCGGATGTATCTGCTGTAAAAGAATTGGATTCCAGCTTTGTTGCGGTAAGACACACACCACTTACGCAAATACTGTCACCGATTTTAGAATTTTCTAATACTTTTGAACATTTTATGACGATTTTTTTGTCATCTAAGGTCAAAATCTGACCTTTTTCTTCTATAATACCCGTGAACATGAGCTCATTGTACCATGATTTTGGGAGTTTGTACAGGGATGGGAAAGTTGAGAATTGAAAGTGGAAAGTTGTTTTAAAAACAGTTAGTAGCACACTTACCATAATGCCGTCATTATGAGGAACGTTAGTGACGAAGTAATCCAGTTAAACGATAATTATAGATTGCCACGA
>URPS01000022.1 GCA_900549855.1 uncultured bacterium
GCAACATCCATTGAGCGGGAGAGATGTCACGTTAGTGACAGAGAGGGAAAATTTCCAAATGAGAGTATTATTATGCGAAACTTAGAAATTCGGGTGGGGGCTAATTTGGTGTAAATCAAATGGTAGGCACACATTTATAAACGGTTCTTAATTCTTTAAAAATTAATTTTACACATTCTAAAATTTAAAATTATTACATTACATTTTTACATACAAAAATAATAATCATGAACAAACCTAAAATAATTTTTTATTCAATATTAACAGTACTTTTGCTTGGCGCTATGTATTTTCGTGCTAACACTGCTTCTATTTATGCAGGTTTAGGAAATTATTATTATAAACATAATAATATATCTAAATCTCAAATGTATTATGAAAAATCTTTTGCACATGGCAATGTCGATACTGATGCTAGAGAATTTTATGTTAATTCTATTATTAATTCGCCATTGACTCTTTCGTCGCAAGAAAAATTGGTAAGAATTGCAGAGGATAAACTGCAAGATAGAGCTTCTTATCAGGCTAAGGAATTTTTGTATAATCTAAAACGTGAGATACATAACGAATATCCGCTTAATTATGTTAAACAAGCCCCTTATAATCAACAAATTGTACATTGGGGAAGATTCCCTGTTACATATATGTTTGTGAATACAGAAATGGCACCGCAAGAGTATGTGGAAGAAATTAAACAAGCTTTTAGTATGTGGGAAAGGGTTGGAATTCCTTTTGTACGTACGAGCGGTAAAGCAGACATTATTGTTGATTTTCAGAATGCCAAAACAGACGATGTGGAATATGGTAGAAAGTATGTGGTTGCATATACTGTTCCAAATATTTCTGCAGCTAAGTTATTGGGGATGAATATTCATTTTTATCTTCAAACTCCGGATGGAAAATATTTTACCAAAAATCAAATTTATAATACTGCACTGCATGAAATATTCCACGCATTAGGTTTTATGGGACATAGCTTTGAACCTGATAATATAATGTATTTGTCGAAAGATAGTGAAAGTTTCAATAATGACACACGTGCAGAATTGACAGAGGCTGATATTTCTACGTTAAAACTTTTGTACAAAATTAAGCCTGATATTACGAATGATAATAAACTAAAAGGTGATTATGTTCCGTATTTGGTGTTGGGTGATGATGAAGAGATAAATATTTCCAAAGCGAGAGAGGCAAAGAATTATATTTATAACGCTCCAACATTGCCGAGTGGTTATATTGATATGGCAGAGAGTTTAGTTGCACAGAAAAAGTATCCTGATGCTATCAGAAACCTTGAAAAAGCATTGCGCTTGGCTGACAATGATGAAATTCGATATGTTGTTTATTATAATCTTGCGGTTGCTTACAATTATATTGGACATCAAGAAATGGCATATGATTACATTACTCGAGCAGAAAGCATAAAGAGTGATGAAGAGTTACATTTCTTGAAAGCAGAAGTTTTGTTGAAAATAAATAAAGCGGATGCAATTGTGGAGTATGAATATTTAACAAATATTGCACCACAAAATGTAGAGTACGCAATGAGGTATGCAAATATTTATATTAAGGATAGAAATTATTTGAAGGCTCACAAGATTCTTAAACACTTGGTAAAGAATAATCCTGATGCCAAAAAAGATAGACGCTTAAATCCTTATAGAATATTGTTGTTGCCATAATTTTATGCTAAATTTTGGCTATGAAAGTTGACTCAGTTAAACCAAATCAAATTATTACACCTAAAACTACAGGTTATGCAGCTACCGTGACTTTAGGAGCTTCTATTTTGAGCGGTATAAGTAAAAATAAGACATTTAGAAAGCAGCACAAAGTTCTTGCGTACTTGTCAGCAGCATTAACAACTTTGCACATTGGGTTGATTGAATATTATCATCACAAATTTAAAGCTGATAGAAAATAATATTTACCTTTTATCAAGCACTTTTAACATATATCTGGCACTGTTTTTAGAATTATGGGATTGAAGTGCGATTTTATAGCATTCTTCTGTAACTTTGTTATATGCGTAATCGTCATCTAAGTAGCTTTCGATTTTAAAAACCAAATCAGAAAAATCTTCATAAAATGGCATGTGCCCCTCAAAAAGTGCAAGTTCTTCCCTGTAATCACTTATTAATAGTTTTTTGCAAGCAACTGTTTGAAAAGTTCTATAATTTAGGGATGAAATCCCTTGTGAATTCATGTTAAAAACAATCTTTGTTTTGTTGATAGCATCTGCCATATCTTGTTCATTGTCGATAAATCCACAGTAGCAAAGGTCTATTAGTTCAGGATACTTAGAACGGTTGCGAGCGTCCTTGTAGTGTTTGTCTATAGCATACCAAGCAATGTTTAGTGATGGAAGCTTGGTGATTAGTTCCTCGAAAAAACTAAGTCTATAGTCTGTATCAAGACGACCGGCAAACATGACGTCATATTCTGGTTTCTTGCCTAAATCTTTGTAGACATCAAAATTTACAAAATGAGGTAAGTAGTTTAGATTTGGGAATGTTTCATAACTTGTTAGAACTTTATCCCAATAAAAAGTGTAATTATCTTCATTGTCAAGGTAGTGTAAATACTTTTCCCATTGAGGTCCGGAAGTCTTGCTGCGCAGGTCATCAGAAAAGTAATTTATTGATGGGATTGTGAGGTTGTTATCAACTTTGATTTTTAATCCTGAATAATCATATCCTGCGATGATGTTGTAAGAATTTTGAAGTATTTCCTGCAAATTATTACCAAAAAGTTCATCAAATACAGTTACTTCGCAATCATTTTGACGAAAGCCATCAATCATGCTTGCCGTTGTAAGTCTTCCACCAATACTTTCCGGTAAAATTGCTAAAATTTTTCTCTTTCTCATCTTGGTAACATTTTAACATTATTAATAATGCTTTACAAGGTAATTAATAGTATAGTAATATATAAATAGAAAAAGTCGGTAAGGAAGAATGTTAGAAGTCCTTTTGCTTACTTTTTCTTCAGAAAAACCTTTGAACAGTGATAATGTAGTAGAAAAAGTCGGTTGGAAAGAATGTTAGAAGTCTTTTTGCTTACTTTTTCTTCAGAAAAACCTTTGAACAATGATAGTGTAGTAGAAAAAGTCAGTTGGAAAGAATGTTAGAAGTCTTTTTGCTTACTTTTTCTTCAGAAAAAGTAAGCGTCTGTAGCTCAGTAGGATAGAGCGGAGGTTTCCTAAACCTTGTCTGCCGTGGGTTCGACTCCCTCCAGGCGCATTTATTATTAATTTATATTCAAGTTATTCGTCTCACGCGCCAAGCATAGCTTGTCGGGTTCTTACCTCTCACAAAACGTGACATTGAGTCACCTTTTGTTCGGCAGAGTCTCCAGGCGCATTTATTATTAGTTTATTTTCATTTGTTTTTTGCTCCTCCCAATTTCCCTTCAAGCCTTATTTACATAAGCTTGAAATAAGTTTTTTTGAATGATAAACTTAATATCGAAGAGAAAATAAGGAGTAAATTTTTATGGTCTGTTTAACATCAAACAAAATTGATACTAAACTTGTATCAGAAGCTTTAAAAGTATTAGGCAAAGATAATTTAGCATTAATTATCCATGGTAGCAGCTTCCCTTCCAAACAAGGTGAAGACACAGGTTTTGGAACATTTAATTCTGCAGCCGGTCACGAATTAATTGATTATGCACACGGAATATTTAATGCATTACAACTTGGACCTGCAGGAAAAACAAAAAGCGATGATGCTTCACCTTATACGGGTACTATTTTTTCAGGAAACCCATTGTTTATTGATTTAAAACAATTGACTGAAAAGAAATGGGATAATATTTTATCTCAAGAAACTTTCGAAAAAGTTGTTGCAAACAATCCAAGACAAAATCAAGGCAGAACTGCTTATGATTATATTCAAAAAGCTCAAATAGAAGCTTTAAAAGAAGCTTGGAAAAATTTTAAAGAAATCCACGGTGGTCTATTCGGTTCTCCACTAAAAAAAGAATTTGAAAAATTTAAGAAAGACAATGCTTTATGGCTGGATAATGACTCTTTATATGAAGCTCTTTCAATCGAAAACGGAAGCGATTTCTGGTATACTTGGAAAAATGAAACAGACAAAAAGTTAATGAATCCAAAATCAGAAGAAGAAAAGAAAACTTACGCAGCTAGAATTGATGAAATCAAGAAAAATTATGAAGATGAAATCGAATTCTACAAGTTCTGTCAATTCGTTTTAGAACAACAGAATGAAGAAACAAAGAAATTTGCTTTGTCAAAAGGTATCAAAATGATTGCTGACCGTCAAGTTGCGTTCTCTGATAGAGATGCTTGGGCTTATCAATCATTATTCTTAGATGGCTGGTATCTTGGCTGCCCACCTGATTATTTCTCAAAAGATGGTCAAGCTTGGGGCTTCCCTGTAATGGATCCTGACAAAATGTTTAATGCTGACGGTTCTTTGGGTGAAGGTGGTATTTTGATGAAAAACCTTTACAAAAAGATGTTTAAGGAAAACCCTGGTGGTGTAAGAATCGACCATATCGTAGGTTTAATCGACCCTTGGGTTTATAAGGCAGGAAAGAAACCAATGCCGGAACAAGGTGCAGGTAGATTATATTCATCTCCAGAACATCCGGAACTTTCAAGATACGCAATTGCTCGTAATGAAGATTTGGATTGGACTTTGGAATCTGATAAAGAAAAAAGAGTTAAAACTTTATCAGAAGAACAAATTAAGCTTTACGGCAGATTGATTGAAAAAATCGTTATCGCAGCTGCAAAAGAATGCGGCATGGATAAAAACGCAATCGTTTGTGAAGATTTGGGTACTCTTACAAATCCTGTTGATGCGGTTATGAAAAAATACGAACTTCAAGGTATGAGATTAACTCAGTTTGTTGTTCCGGAAAAACCTGAACACCCATACAGATGTAAAAACATCACTGAACACGTTTGGAACATGGTTGGTACTCACGATAACCTTCCAATTTCTATGTGGGCAGAAAGTATGATTAATACTCACGAAGGTTATTTGCATGCAAAGAATCTTGTTGAAGATTTATTTGCGGAAGCTGATAACAAGGATGATATAATTGTAAGATTAACTCAAGATAAAGAGTATTTGAGATTTGTGAAATTAACAGAAATCTTCGCTTCAAAAGCTAGAAATGTTCAAATTTTCTTCACTGATTTCTTCCAAATCAATGATGTTTACAATAGACCTGGAACATCAGGCGACCAAAACTGGTCACTTAGATTACCTAATAACTATCAAGAACTTACACCGATTGATTTGCAAGCTCTTCTTAAAGCTGCAATTATTGCTCGTGGTAAAGAATTTGCTTCTAAACACGCAAGCTTGATTGAAAAGTTAGGTTAGGTTATTAAATGAATCTATGAATAAAAAGGCGGAGTCTGCGGGCTCCGCCTTTTGTTATTTTATAAATAAAACTATTTATTTTTACATAAATTTTCAACTGCACGCTGAAATTTTTCTACATCTTCAGCTATCTGCATAAAATTACGAGTATCTTTAAAAGATACAGCTATTTCAGATATTTCAGATACTTCAGAAGGATTTTCAGGTACTTCAGGGCAATAATCCTCACATAGTCTTAGTAGCCTTGCAGTTGATTTAAGAAGATTAATAAATTCATTTTTGTTTTCATCAGCAGCTAATTCAATGCGTGCTGCAAAACCTTTCTTTTCATTAGAAGTTAAGTGAAAAGCATCCGGACCTTGTTCCAAGGTAAAAGATTTTCCCTTAATATCTTTTGTAGCATTGTGAAAATCCTTAGCAATTCCTCTGAAAAATTTCATATTTTCCGGTTCAATGCTTTTTAAGTAAAGTCTTTGCTTGAAATTTGTTTGATTATTATTTGATACACCATTTACGTTCATACATTCTCCTTTTTATAATCTTATATGTTATAAAAAGCGTAAAATTTTTTTTTGCTATGTTGTTTACGAAAAAGCGATGTACTTTGATAATACATCGCTTTTTTAATTCTAATTTTATAAAATATTACATAGATTTTCTATCTGAAATTTCTTCCATCTTGTGGTCTGCTAATCTTGAATCACCTTTGACTCTGGAATAAGCCAAATAACCGTTCATTCTTTCGATTTTTGTTAAGTTTTTAGAACCGCATTTTGGACAAACATCCATATTCAATTCTTGGTGTCCGCAATCATCACAGTATGATAAAGATAAATTTACACCTTCATAGAATCCCATATCCATTGCTCTATTGATAAGTGTTTTAACAGCACCTGTATTATAATCAATAGGATATTTTACGTATTGAATTTTTCCGCCATTGAATAAATCCCAAAATCTTTTTTCCAAATCTTGTTTTTGAATTGGGCTAATATCTTCACTTACGTGGCAGTGGAATGAATTTGATACATAAGGCTTATCAGAAACGTTAGCCACAATACCATATTTTTTTCTGAATTGTTTTACTTGCAATCCGCAAAGATTTTCAGCAGGTGTACCATAGATTGCGTACAAAATACCATCTTCTTCTTTAAATTGTTGAGTCTTTTTGTTGATGTATTCCATTACCTCTAATGCAAATTGACCGTCTTCAACAAGTGATTTTCCATTATAAACTTGTTGCAACTCGTTCAAAGCAGTAATACCAAATGAAGCTGTTGAAGATTTTAGAACAGGTCTGATTTTATCGTGGATACCCAAATGACCGCCCAAGAAACCACCTTCGCAGAATGCTAGAGGGTTTACAGAAGCTTTCATCTCACCCAAATAATCATAAGTTCTGATATGAAGTTTTCTGATTAATTCAAGATAGTAATCCAATACTTCATAGAAATCTTTGCTTTCTTTTTTAGCTTTAGCGTAAATCATTGGTAAGTGCAAGCTGATTGCACCGATATTGAATCTACCAACAAAGATTGGTTCGTCATTTTCATCAGCAGGTTTCATACCGCCTCTTTCGAACCAAGGTGACAAGAATGCTCTACATCCCATTGGTGAAACAACTTTACCGTATTTTTTGTACATAGAAGCTACATAACCTTCTCCTGATAATGATAGCCAATCTGGGTACATAGTCTTTTTAGAACATTCCACACCGGCTTCAAACAAATCGTGGTTAATTTTTCCTTCTTCATGAAGATTTTTATCATATAAAAATACGATTTTAGGGAATAATACAGGTTTTTTGTTACCTTTTTTGCCTTGTCCGCCCATTCTGATGTTCAACATGGCTGTTGTAGCCATTTTTTCATAAATACCGGTTCCTAAACCTGTTGAAACTGTGATGAATGGGTAATCTCCTCTTGAAGATGCAACTGTATTGAATTTATATTCCCAACCTTGGAAACCTTGTTCAAAATCTTTTTTAACATCTTCTAAAGCTGCTTCTCTTGCTTTTTCAAAGGACAAACCTAAGCATAAATACTTGCTATTTTGTCTTTCAAATGTTTTTTCTGCGTATGGAGCTAAAATCTTATCAACTTCCGGTACTGTAAAACCACCGTATTGTTGGCTTGCTGCTGCCATTACGATATCACCAATTACGTCAAAAGCAACATCAAGAGATTTTGGTTCGTTATACCACAAGTTGCCCATTTCAAAGCCGCCTTTTAAAACAGAAGCGACATCAAATAAACAGCAGTTCATTGTATCACGTCTTGCTGACATATCGTGGATATAAATATAACCATCTCTGATTGCTTGAAGTTCGTCTACAGTTAAGAAGAACTTTTTGTATAATTCTTTATTTAATTCGTTGAAAATCAAAGAACGCTTTGTTGAAACAAGTGTAGAATCTGCATTGGCATTTTCTTTATCACCAATGTACATAATTCTTTGAGATTCCTGATAAACTTTGTCTAACATATGTACGAAATCCTGTTTGTAATTTCTGTAATTTCTGTAGCTGTGAGCAACATTCGGATTGATGTGTTCAAGAGCTCCTTCAACCAAATTGTGCATATCTGAGATAGTCACTTCGGTTTTGTTCATTTTAACAACATTATTATCTACAAAATCACAAATTTCTTTCAATTCGTCTTCTGATAATTCTACAAGCATTCTTGTAGCTGATTTTTTTACAGCGTTAATAATTTTATTGTTATCAAATTCTTCTTTTGTTCCATCTTTTTTGATAACATAAACACATTTTGCCTTAATAGGAGTAATTTGAGCTGTCTTAGGCAGTTCATTAAATTTTGACATTGGAGAAACGCCTGAGCCTTTCATAACGTCAGTAGCGACTTTTGTCGATGAGGCAAATTCTACTATATTTCTTTCCTTATTTAAACTATTCTGCATTGCCTTTTATAACCTCCTAATTTAACAACTTAAAGTAAAGCTATTCTAATTTTAATTTTTATTTTCAGCTTTATTTATATTTAGAGAATAACATTCTCTTCCCAAAATCTAATCCTATATAAAGATGATAATTCAAAAGTTAATTCTAATCAACAAATTAACAAAAAGTTATAAAGGCGGGAAAGCCTTGTTATAAAAGAAAAACAGCTATTTTATGATTTGTGAAAATTTGTAACATTTTAGGCATGATTTTTGAACATTTTACTTGACATTTTCTATAACACTTTTCAATTGTAAAACATACACTTATGAAATAAAAACAATCAAGCATGACATTGATTAAGTCATTAGGTCTTGAGGTCGTTAAGTCGTTAAGTTCGTTTTAAATTTTTATTTTTACTTTCAACTAATATATTAAACTTTAAAAATTATTTTGTTAATTTTTGGTTAAGAAATCGAGGTTTTTGTATAAACAGAGTAATAATAAAAGTGTTGAAAGTGATGAGTATGAAATATGAAAGGAGAACATCATGAAATTCTTAATTAAAAAATCACCAGATGGCTTTATTAAATCAGTAAATGATGAAATCAGTTCAATTTTAAACAGAAACTTTGACAGCTTCTTCCCAGAGTATATTTATAACGAGGAAATTGACAAACTGGCAATGCCTGTTGAATTACATGAAAAGGATACAGAATATACCGTAAAAGCTGAACTCCCTGGAGTTAAGAAAGAGGACTTGGATATTGATATTGATAAAAACCATATTACAGTCAATGCCAAGAAGGAAGAAGAAAACAAGGAAGATACAAAAGGTTTTAGAAAATCTGAATTCCGTTATGGTGAATTTTCTAGAACAGTATACTTCCCACAAGATATTGATGTTGCTAAAACTACTGCAAAATTGGAACATGGTATCTTGAAAATTGATGCACCAAAAGTTGTAGCAGAAAAGGGCGATATTAAGAAATTAACTGTTAATTAATAGGTAAATTCATAGGGTAAATCTAAAAGTGGCGGAATTAAAAACTCCGTCACTTTTTTACTAGCAAATTTATTTTTGTTGTGTTTTTCTTATAAAACGGAGGCAAAGATGAAAGTTTTAAAGATTACACAAATAGATTATAAACCATATACAAATAGCAAAAAACTCAACGATAATACACAACAAGAAACAATTACAAATCCTGTAATTCAAAATGGATACAAAGATTTTAATATAAATTTTAGAGGTAGAACTCCGGAAAACTTTTATGCACAAGAATTCAACGTAAAAAACATGCCGGAAACTATGAAATCATACTTGAATGAAGATTATGAAACAAGAAAATATCTTCCACCGGAACAAGTAATGAATCAAAGCTTTAAGTATCTTAATGTAATAGATAATTTTAGTGATGTAAAGAGTACGTATCCGGATGAAACACTTTTTGAAAATTTGCACGAAGCAAATTTAAAAGGCAGAACCGGTATTCTTTCAGACATAAAAATTGCAAAAGAAATGTCTGATACTCCTTTATTGAAAGATGGTTCCGACAATTTTGGAATGTATTTGCTAAAGAAAATCTTTTTGGAAGGCAAGACCATAAAAGAAATCAACAAAGATTTTTATGAAAAAGATTTGGCAACTGAATATAAAGGTGCAGTGACTCAACCGATAACTTACGGAACAACATCTGCTTACGGAATTAAATATCCTAAAACTGATTTTTGGAATTCGTTTATTGCAACAAGAGATGAATATAAAAAATTTATTGTAGATTTACCTAAACAAAACAAAAATGATTTAAAAAAAGAATTAGCAGCAAAGTTTGGCACTAGTAGAAATACAACCCAAACTACTTCTGTACGAAATGGAGCTGAAAAAACAGAAAAAACTCCAAGAAGAAAATATTCCATCAAAAAATACCAACGTGATCAAATAAAAAAAGATATTAAGGATGCAAAAGCTGATGTTAACAAAGTAGAAAAATCCATACGTAAACATTTTACACAAAATGATCCGGAAGCGTCTTTTATTGTAAAATATTTAAGCCCGATTATGACAATTGCAGCAGATAGAGTTCATCTTTCGGAAGAAGAAAAAGATTTTGCAGAAATGCTAAAAAATCAAGGCAAAAAAGTTGAAAATTTGTTTGGACAATTCTGGAAAGCTAAACCGGAATTATTAGATTATTATTCAACTATGATAACTGATACGATTGATTTATTTGAAGAAACCTATGAAGAAGGTGGAGTAATTCCAATAAACAGTGAGTATCAAGTAATTACAGATAAAGTCAAAAACCAAAAACCAATCGACTTTGTATCGCCAAGATTTTTAGAACTATTAGACCACGTTCAGACAATTGTTCCAAATAGAATGGCAAAATATGCCAAGCATGATGAACTTCAGAAAGAATGGGAAGAACACTTTAGAACGAAGTATGGAGAAGTTCAACAAGAAACAGTTATTCCACAAGAAACTTCTAAAACCAATATGATAGACCAGCTTGAAGTTGAAGCTGAAAAAAACAATGGCAAGGTTTATACTTTGCGTGGCGTGGATGGTGAAGATATTAAAATCGTGGCTAATTTAGATGAAACATTTAGTGATTATATTCGTTCTTTGAATCGTGGCATGCCATCATCTTATGTTAACGCATCAATTAGTAAAGCTTTGAAAAATCCACTGGTGACAGAAGATGCAAAATTGAGTTTTTCTGTATTAAAACTTCTTGATAAATTGGATGATGATAGAATTTTAGGAAAAACTGAGCGTGATTGTATTATTAATGTATTACAATCTGATATTGTTAGAGAAACTTGTGCCGCAAGCATGGCTATGGCAGATGTATATTCGGAATTTTCCGAACATCCGGAACGAATTTACCGTAATTTGCAAGAAAAGAACCAAACAGTAGATACGCAAGAATTATCGAAAATGATTCTGCTACACGGTGGTAAACAAGAAGTAAATGCTGAATTGAACAGATTATATAGTTTGTATCGCAAACCGCTTTCTGATGCAGAAAAGTTAAAAATCAGCAATATCATTGTTGACTATTTGAGAAATTTTGATGTGAAGTTTGCAGAATCCACAAGTTCTGTTTTATGTCTGGAACAAGATTTTATTAAGACTCTCTGCGATATAAAAAAGATGTGCAATGATGACAAACATCTTCGAAAGAAATTGAAAAATAAAATTGTTACAAGTTTAAAAGACATAAATTTTGCAAGAACACTATTACAAAAAAGTAGAAACGCAGAACAATACAACGCAAAATGCGAGTTGATTGCACATGCAATTCTCACAAGACCTATAGGATAATGTAATTTTATGTTACTTTAGTTTTATGAAAATCAAAATTATTGCATTAGGAAAAATTAAAGAAAAATTTTTAAAAGACGGAATTGATGAATTTTTAAAACGTCTTACTCCTTACGCTACGGTAGAAATTGTAGAACTTTCACCTGTTGAAATTAAGGATGAAAATCTCACGCAAAAAGCACTTGAGCAAGAAGGCGAAAAAATTCTATCACACATAAAAAATGATTCTTATGTAATAACAATGGAGATTTTAGGAAAACAATTATCTTCAGAAGATTTTGCACAAAAAATTAATGAAATAACAAATTCAGGAATAAGCGAACTTGTTTTTGTAATCGGTTCTTCGTGCGGTCTTGCTTCAACGATTTCCGCAAGAGCCAATTTTAAGTTAAGTATGTCAAAAATGACATTCTTACATCAGTTTGCAAGGCTACTGTTAGTTGAACAAATCTATAGAGCATTCAAAATTCTTAAAAATGAAACTTATCACAAGTAAAAATGAAATAAGAAAACTCGAAATATTAAAATTTCCTTAATTTTTACCCCAAAATCCTAAATCTATTATATAACTGTATATGTAATTAGATAGGAGGATATTATTATGGCATTAAAACCTTTACAAGACAGAATAGTTATCAAAGTTATTGAAGATACAGAACAAACATCAGGCGGAATTTTTATTCCTGATAGCGCAAAAGAAAAACCACAAAAGGGTGAAGTTGTTGCAGTTGGTGAAGGTAAAACTAACGACAAAGGCGAAAAAGAACCTATGGAAGTTAAAGTCGGTGATATCGTTCTTTATGCTAAATATGCCGGTACAGAAGTTAAAATTGACGGTGTTGAATATAAAATCTTGTCAATCAAAGATGCTTTGGCAGTGATTGAATAACACCGAAGGTGTTATTCAGTGAATAGTGAGCAGTGAACAGTGAGTGGACATGAATCATAAAGACCTTGAGGTTTGGAAAAAATCATTTGATTTAGTTGTAGATGTATATAATGAAACAAAATCTTTTCCAGAAGAGGAGAAGTATAACATTACAAGCCAAATAAGACGTGCAGCTGTTTCAATTCCATCAAATATTGCAGAAGGTTGCGCAAGAAGTTCCGATAAAGAAATTCTGAGGTTTATTGATATAGCATGTGGCTCATTAGCTGAACTAGAAACTCAGTTGTTACTTGCAGAGAGATTTGGATATTTAAATCCAAAAGAATTAATTGTACAAATAATGTCAATTAATAAAATGCTTTCAGGACTAAAAAAATATTTAAAGAACAAATAATTTCTATTCACTATTCACTACTCACTACTCACTTTAATCAAAACAATTTAAAAAAAGGAGATTATAAAAATGGCTAAAAAAATAGTTTTTGAAGAAGAAGCTAGAAAAGCTCTTCTTAACGGTATTGATGCTGTTGCTGATGCCGTTAAAGTTACTCTTGGACCTAAAGGTAGAAATGTAATTATACAAAAGAAATTCGGCGCACCTCAAATTATCAACGACGGTGTTACAATCGCTAAAGAAATAGAACTTCAAGATGGTTTGGAAAATGCAGGCGCTCAACTTCTTAAAGAAGTTTCATCTAAGACAAACGATGTAGCAGGTGACGGTACTACAACCGCTTCTGTTCTTGCTCAAGCTATTGTTAGAGAAGGACTTAGAAATTTAACAGCAGGTGCTAACCCAATGTCTATGAAACGTGGTATCGACAAAGCTGTTGAAATCGCTATCAACAAAATTAGAGATTTGTCAAAATCAGTAAGCACTAAAGAAGAAATCGCACAAGTTGCGGGTATTTCTGCAGGTAACAACTCAGAAATCGGTGAACTAATCGCAGAAGCTATGGAAAAAGTTGGTCACGATGGTGTTATCACTGTTGAAGAAAGCAAATCTTTCGGTACTAACCTTAAAGTTGTTGAAGGTATGCAATTTGACAAAGGTTACATCTCACCTTATTTCGTTACTGATCCGGAAAGAATGGAAGCAGTTCTTGAAGATGCTTACGTTCTTTGTGTTAACAAAAAAATCAACTTAATTGCAGACCTTGTTCCTGTTCTTGAACAAGTTGCTCGTGACGGTCGTTCTCTATTGTTAATCGCAGAAGATGTTGAAGGTGAAGCTCTTGCAACTTTAGTTGTTAACACTATGAGAAAAGTTCTTAGAGCTGTTGCTGTTAAAGCTCCTGGTTTTGGCGACAGAAGAAAAGCTATGTTGGAAGATATCGCTATCCTAACTGGTGGACAAATGTTTACTGAAGAACTTGGTATCAAGTTAGAAAATATCACAACAGATATGATGGGTGTTGCAAAACGTGTTACTGTTACTAAGGATGAAACAACTATCGTTGTTGGTAACGAAACTAAAGATGCAGTGGCTGAACGTGTAAGACTTATCAAGAAACAAATTGAAGCTTCTGACAGCGAATACGACAAAGAAAAACTTCAAGAACGTATGGCTAAATTGTCAGGTGGTGTTGCGGTTATTGAAGTTGGTGCTGCTACAGAAATCGAACTTAAAGAAAGAAAATTAAGAATCGAAGACGCTCTAAACGCAACAAGAGCTGCTAACGAAGAAGGTATCGTTCCTGGTGGTGGTATTGCTCTAATAAGAGTTCAACAAGAACTTGAATCAAAAATGAGCTCAATCGCTTTCGATACTGATGATGAAAAATGTGGTTACAAAATCCTAACTGCTGCTCTTGATGTACCTCTTAGAGCAATTGCATTCAACTCAGGTGCTAAATCTGATGTTGTTGTAGAAAACGTTAGAGCTGAAAAAGATGCCTATGGTTACGACGCATTGCTTGACAGATACACAGACATGTTCGCAGCTGGTATCGTTGACCCTGCTAAAGTTACTAGAAGCGCTCTTGAAAACGCAGCATCTGTAGGTTCTATGTTATTAACAACTCAAGCCGCAGTAGTTGATATTCCGGAAGAAACTAAAGCTCCTGATATGTCTGCTATGGCTGGCATGGGCGGTATGGGTGGCATGATGTAGTTACTTTTTCTGTAGAAAAAGTAACCAAAAAGACTTTTCACACAAGTGT
The DNA here is from genome assembly GCA_900549855.1 of uncultured bacterium. Taxonomy (GTDB): domain Bacteria; phylum Cyanobacteriota; class Vampirovibrionia; order Gastranaerophilales; family Gastranaerophilaceae; genus CAG-196. Next base: position 14,645 of record URPS01000022.1, read on the forward strand.
CGGCTACTCGATACAAACTACAAAATAACTTAAAGACTACTAGCTCCGCCTCAAAGTGGGGCTAGTAGTTTTGTACTACGTACGTAGATATTGGGTCGGCTACTCGGTAAATACTACAAAATTATTTAAAGACTACGGGCTCCGCCTCAAAGTGTGATTACAAGTATGGCGCATTCCCTCTCCTAGCAGGAGAGGGTTAGGGTGAGGTAGAAGAAAACGCACGTAGTCACATTGTCGGCTACTCGGTAAATACTACAAAATTATTTAAAGACTACTGGCTCCGCCTCAAAGTGGAGCTAGTAGTTTTTTGTTTCTGTAGAAAATGTTTTTATTCCATCAATACAAACATCATTGACTACCGGCTAGTCATTTACACATTTTTATAACTACTAATTTTCTATAATCAAATTCATGAATTCAATGTCATCATAGTCCACATACGCAGTTTGCATAAGGTTCCGACCTGTTTTTATAGTTATTTCATTAACTTGATTTTTGCGAATCAAAGAAGAAGGTAACTTAATCTTTTGCCCGTCACCATTAAGTTGGATTTCAGAAATCTTATTGCCATTAAAATATACTTCCGGAGGAGAAGCAAAAGCATTTGGTATTTTATTTTGTCCCATAGAACGTGCCATTGCAGTATCAATCCCTATAATTGAACCGATTACAAGATAAACCGGTTTGGATAAATTCAGATTTTTTAGAGTAAAACGTTTGGCATAAAAAGGACCAATTGCCTGCATTCTGAACTCACCGGCATTTGCTGACATATCTGAATAACTGTCATCACCTAAGTGATACATATTAGCGTCTAGTGATAAATCAGAAGCATTGGATTTTTCTATTCCCACAACGATTGGCGCATTGAGCGTCTTGTCATTAATTGTCATAGAAAAAGGCTTGTAGTTTTCTTTTTGAACAGACATTATGCTTGTACCATCAATATGCGTATCTAATTCAAAAAAACCACTAGAGTCAGTCTTTGTGGTGTAATTTTGTTTTGGTAAAGTTATTTTGGCTCCACCGACACCTTCACCTGTTTGTTTGTCGACAATTCTGCTGGAATTTCCACGCCCCTGTTCTGCAACTCCACCCTGAAAAGTTGCAGCATTAACTTGAAAAACTGTAAATATCATTAAAATTAGTATGCTTAATATTTTTTTCATACGCTTATTATTTATCCTTGGTTTAAAATTAAAAACTAGACATGCGTATATGCTTTAAGGATAAAAATTAAATTGTCTATATTTGGCTGTTGCTAAAGATTTTTGACTAAAAATTTTATAAAATTGGGTAATTTTTTAATTTACCCCTTTACAAAAAAAAATTATTTGGTACTATAGAATAGTAAACTGAATACGAGAAATAATCCTCAGTAGCTCAATGGCGGAGCAACCGGCTGTTAACCGGTAGGTTGTTGGTTCGAGTCCAACCTGGGGAGTTTTTTCTATTATTAGGGCAAGAATTGGTTTCAAGCCCTTTTTTAATGCCTGTTTCAAGAATTCGATTGTTGGCTAACTATTGAAATCACAAATAGAATGAGATTTTTTTGAAGTCGGAAGAAGTTAGAAGAAACCTTTTATTTATTTTTCTTCTGATGATGTCAATTCTTCAATACTTGGATTAGATTTTAGCATTGGTTCCCAAATTAAAAGTTTATCTTTTTGATCTTCTACCAAATGCCAAACATGACCTGTTTTTGTATCAAGTAAATATTGGTCTGCTCTTACCACTGGATGCATTAGTATTTGGTACCTTCCTACATTTTGGCAGGATTTTCCAATAAAAAATGCAACTGTTACTATAACAGCAACACAAAAATACGCAAATGCTTTCTTCATTACATACCTCCTATTTTTTCGTGTAATATTTGAGTAAGTTTTTCTTTTTCATTACTTCCTGTAGTACTAAATCTGCACAATGGAATATCATATTTTTCAAAGATTATATTCTTTAATTCATCCTTTTTTGCCTGTTTGCTATTTTCTTTGTGATATTTAAAGCCGTCAACTTCTATTGCTAATACCGGAGATTTATCAATTGTCTTATAAATTAAGAAATCAACATGAGTCCAATCATTTTTGGCATATTTTTTCTCCTCATTTGTCATTAAACTATAATCTCTGATTATCATATTTAATGGTACATGAACCGCAACTTCATAACTTCCATTATATTTTTCAAGAATATCTTGAAGTAAAGCATACATAATATTTTCACTATCATATTCAGAGATTTTATTATACTTCTTTAAAAAATTCTTTCTTTGTTGTGCATAGTTTTTATAAAGTAAGTCAAATACTGAAAAGATTTTACTGTCTTTTACTTCACAATTATTGTATTCAATATATTTTACCAGTTCATTTATAATTGTGTCTTTTCGTTGCTCGTTTCCATTAATGACGACAATTAATTGTTCTATGGCTCTTGATATCGCAACATTTAAACGATTTGGATTATCTGTAAAATCTTTTATACTATTATCTACTGTTGATAAAATAATAACTTTATTTTCTTGCCCTTGAAATTTATCTACTGTATCTGCTTTAATGCTCGTACCTTTGAATTGATTTTGCAAAGCATTCGTCTGATTTCTATATGGAGTAACAATTCCAAGTGAATTATCTGTTGTGCAAAGATTTTCATTAGGTATTATTTCGTTTTTTATTACATCAATTTGTCTTTGGTTAACATTATCTCTTGAATGATTTCCTGCAACTGTTTTATAAACCATTAGGGGATTTTTATCGCTTTTTATATTACTTAAAATAATTAGTTCATTATTATAGAATTTTTTATTACAAAATTCTATAATCCTCGGATGACAACGATAATGTTCTTTTAATAATGTGTGAGGAGCCTGTTTAAACAATTCTGATATAGAAGATAATAAGCAATGATTTTTATATCTGTAAACTTCAGGGATATCAAAATTATTAAAAACCTCATCGGTTAATTTCGCATCTTTTGAATCTACAACATTAGGCAATTGTTTTAAGTCGCCTACGATTACTATCTTTTTAGCACAAGACAATGCCAAGGCTCCTGTACATAAATCAACCTGCGAAGCTTCATCTACAATTACATAATCATACATTACATCCTTCGATAAACAAGTTCTTAAAGAATATGTCGTACTTAAAACAACAGGATAATCTTTTATAAAATCTTCTGATTTTGTTTGTAATTCATCAATTGTGTATATTTTTCTTTTTTGTAAAGTATATTTTTCTGACAATTTAGCTTTAAATATTTGAGTTGAAAGTTCTGAATATTCTTTCATTTTGGCATTGAAATCAAAAGAATTTAGTTCATTTTCTAATTTCTCAACACTATTTTCTTTTTCAAAAATTTTGATTTCATAAAATTTTTGCTGATACAAAGCAATTAAACATTCTTTTGTATATTTTTTCAGAAGCTGTTGAGCTATTGTTCTTTTAAATCTTTTAATTTTTAAAAATTCAATAATTGCTTTTATAAATTCAATAAATTTATTATTGTTTTTATATTTTTCGTCTACAATTTCAATAAAGAAACTCATTTCAAGAGCTTTTTCTGCGGATCTAATATTTGCTATATCTTGTGGAATTTCTTTTATATTAAATTGTTCAATATATTTCAGATGATGTGAATATTCTATTTCAAACGCAGATAATTCTTGTTTAAGAACAGATAATTCCTTCTGTTGTTCTAACTTTTCTTGTAAGTGTTTATATCTTTGTTTTAACGATTTTTGAATTTCTTTAATTATAGAGTTCTCAAGCTTCCAGCCTTGCATCTGAGGTACCGCAGTTTGTGATTTAATAAACTCTTCTTTGTTTTCTGTATTACCCAAATATGCTGAAATATAATCTACTTCATACTTTTTCAACTTATCAATTATATTTTTTGTCGCAGAATTATTGCTTGAAACAACAGCAATACTCTCACCTCGTATAACTGCATTTGCGATTATATTTAAAATGGTTTGTGTTTTCCCTGTTCCGGGCGGTCCTTCAATAATGGATAGGTCATTATCCAGTGCATTATCTACTGCTTGCTTTTGGCTAATATTAAATCCAAAAGGAAATATCGTAAATTCTTTTTCTTCATTTTTAATTGGTTTTATAATTTTAAAAAATGCACCTAGGCAACTGTCTTGTTTTTCTTCTTTAACAGGCAGCTCTCCTTTTAAAAAATTATATAACATGGTTTCAGGAACTACTTTTTCTATCATTCTATAATTTTTAAGTAAAATATTGAACTTCAAGCCCTTGCCTGTCGTGTGTTCAAGACCAATCTTATCTGCAATACTTTTAAAATAGTCTAAACGATTGTCTATAAAAAGTTCTTCTTTACTTGGTTCAATAATTTTTACATCGAAATAATTGTAAGTGTATGTTTTGTGGCTTTTAAAAGTAATTTTATAAAATCTGCCACTTCTCACGCAACTTATGATATCATCTGTTCGCTTTTTGCCTTTTAAAAAAATTTCTTTGCGTACATTTCCCATTTGTGCAAATAATAACATAAAATCAAATAGCTTTAAAATATGAATTATAACATTTTTAAATTATTCTCGGTAAACTTTTCCTCCAAAAACATTGCATTTCAATGATTGACAAAATGCGAATTTGTAAAGTATAACCTTGCAAATTTGTATAAAATAAGTTGGTGATTTTGTATATTATAATCACACATTAAGTATTTTATAAGTTTCAGTGAAATATAAAAACCTAGTTATTACCTGTTTATCAATGTTTATTAAGATATTTTTCTTAAATAGTTTATTTGTTTAAAAACTGACAAATTAACCATATTCGTTATTTCTTTATAAAATTTTCTTACAAAAATTTCCAGCGTCTTCTGGCGGGTGGAGTTTTTTCTATTATTAGGGTAAGAATTAGTTTCAACCCCTTTTATAATGCCTGTTTCCAGAGTTCGATTGTTGGCACAAAAAAGTTTTTTGTCAAAATAAAAACGAAATTTATTTTCGCTTTTAATTAATGATATTTCTTATACAACAATTTCAAATCTTCATTCGTCAGATATTGTATTGTGTCTAAATCATAAGGATACATAATACTTTTTGGAACATCAGAATGTCCTAAACCGATTGCGTGTCCGGCTTCGTGTAACATCACACCATAAATATTTTCTTTTGGTCTTGTAACAATTTTTCGGATATATTGTCCGCCTTCAAATTTTCGCACATATTGTTTTGTACCGATTGTGACAAAAGATTTATAGTAATTTCCGCCACGAGTCATCATTTCTGTACAACCAACTGCATTTGCTTCATTGCAATTCGCAACAAAATCAACAAATTCAACTTCAATATTAGCGTTGCTTGGGCTATCAACAAAACTGAAACGAACAGTTGATTTAGATTTCTGTTCCCAAGCCATAAATGCTTGTTTCATTAACGTGCTCATCTGTCCATATTGCGGAACATATACGTAAATCGGCTGTCCAACCCACCTTGGACGTTCAAAGGCAAAACAAACACTAACCATAAACACAAAAACCACGCATAATAGCAATAAAACTTTTTTCATAAACCTAAACCCTTTTTAAGATTATTGACGTATTAATTCCACCGAATGCAAAATTGTTAGTCATTACATACTCTGTGTCAATGATTCTGCCTTCTTTCGTTATATAATCCAGCTGACCGCAATTTTCATCAACATTATTCAAATTAAGAGTAGGCGCAAACCATTTTTTATTCATCATCTCTATTGACAAAATCGCTTCAATCGCTCCGCAAGCTCCGAGCGTATGTCCGGTATAGCTCTTAATAGAACTTATCGGAATATTTTTGCCAAATATCATTTCTGTCGCCAAACTTTCCGCAATATCGCCATTAATCGTGCCCGTTCCATGAGCATTCACATATCCGATTTCGTTTACAGAAATTCCGGTATTATTTAATGATTGTCGCATAACTTCCGCCATCATATCCTTATTCGGGTTTGTTATATGTGTTCCGTCAGTATTGGTTGCAAAACCCGCAATCTCTGCATAAATCTTTGCCCCTCTTGATTTTGCTCTTTCATATTCCTCAAGTATCAAAGTCCCTGCACCTTCTCCGATTACCAACCCGTCACGGTCTTTATCAAAAGGAGACGGAGTTAGTTTTGGTGTATCGTTCTTACTACTTGTTGCATACAAAGTATCAAACACTCCAACTTGCGTCGGGTGAATTTCTTCCGCTCCGCCTGCTATCATAACATCAGCATACCCATCTTTAATCGCTTCATAAGCGTATCCGACCCCCATTGCACCGGATGTACACGCAGTAGAAGTCGGAATCAAGCGACCGTGAGTTTTAAAGTACAAAGAAATATTTACAGCTGCAGTTTGTGGCATCATCTTTATATAAGAGCCTGAATTCAAAAGTTTCACTTCTTTATCAATACACATTGAATAAAAATCTAAAACCGCATCCAAAGAACCTGTCGAAGACCCATAACTCACACCTGTTCTACCATTTGTGATAATATCATCGCCAAGCAATCCTGCATCTTTAAGCGCATCCTCAGCCGTAACAGTCGACATTAAAGACACCTCTCCCATTGTTCTGCGAACTTTTCTTGTAAAATGTTCAGGAACTTCAAACCCACTAACAAAAGAACCTAAAGATGTATTTAAACGCTCATATTCATCAAGCCTATCCCAATGTTCAATACAATTTTCGTATTTTTTAAGCCTGTCAAAAGCGGATTTTACAGTAGAACCCAGAGGAGAAGCAATCCCCATGCCGGTTACAACTACTCTTCTCATAAATAGAGCCCTCCATTTACACCAATTACTTGCCCCGTAATATATCCTGCATCTTCGCTCATCAAATAATTCACAAGGCTTGCAACTTCTTTAGCCTGCCCCATTCTGCGCATAGGAATTTGTTTCACCATTTCTTCCGGCAAATCCTCAGTCATATCGGTTTCTATTATCCCCGGAGCTATGCAATTTACTGTAATTTTACGTTTTGCAACTTCTTGGCTCAATGCTTTTGCAGCCCCTATCAACCCTGCTTTTGAAGCGCTATAATTCACTTGTCCACGATTACCGCATTGTCCTGAAATTGACGACATAACAACGATTCTGCCTTTTTTCTGTTGAATAAATGGCATAATTAAAGGTTTTAGAACATTATAAAATCCATCAAGATTTGTACGCAAAACATCGTCCCACTCATCTTCTTCCATTGCCGGAAAAGGATTGTCCTTTGCAATTCCTGCGTTCAAGACAACACCATAATACATTCCATTTGTTTCGATATCATTAATTAAAATTTGTTCGACTTGTGCACGATTTCTTATATCAAACGCAATTGTTCTTGCCTGAACGCTTTTAGCTTCTATTTCCTGTTTCAAACCATCAAGTCTTTTAACATCATTTGAACAATGCAAAACTATATTATAACCGTTAGATGCAAGATATAAAGCGGTTTCTTTGCCAATACCTCTACTTGCTCCTGTCACTAAAACCCATTTATTCACTTTTAAGAAGCTCCTCTATATTATCGCCCTGATAAGCATTAATCGTTGCGCTCGCAATTTCCACACCTCTTTTATCATATATTAAACAGTCAAAAACGACAATTTCATTATCCGTAAAAATTTCGTGTACTTTTACAATGTATTCTTTTCCATCCCTGAAATAATCCGTTTTGTTGTTATAAAGTCGTGTACCGAGAAGTAACCCAGGTTTTGGTTCTGCGTAATTATTCTTAAAATAAGAATAACACCCGATTGCCTGCGCCATGAATTCAATTCCGGCAAGCGTATTTATACCGAGTTTTCGCTCATAAAAAACCTTGTTTGGTTCAACTTTAAACATTGCAGTGAGTTTATTCTGCTCAATATCTACTTCCAAAACATCATCAAGAAGTATCATAGGCGGTTTATGCGGTAATATTTTTGTTAAATCATACATAAAAACAGAATTACATTACTCCAACTTATATAACTACTCAACATTAATTTTATATTGCTTAATCACTTGAGTTTCTCGCAATAACAAAATTTTAATCAGAATAGCTATTCCAACTCCCCTAAACTTAGCACAAAATTTAAAAAACCGAAAGTAAAAACTTCCGGTTTTCTATATCTTATGATGATAAGAACGAACTGTAATTTTGTTGCATTGAAGCTATTGCCTGTTCCATTTTTTGGAATTTTGCTTCCAACTGTGACTTATAAGTCGTTATACCTGTATTTTTCTTTGTAATCTTTTCTTCCATCTTCTTGATATTAGAATCTAAAGTAGAAGTTTTTACATCAAAGAATCCGACCGAAGCCTTCAGACTTTGCTCAATAGTATCTTCCATCATTGAAAGAACACCTGTATCACCAGTTAAAATTGATTTAACAGAATCCGGATTTTCTTCCAACGCTTTCATAAATTTGTCTTCATCTAATGATAATTCATATGTATCAGCAGAAAGATTATTACCGTCAGCTGATGCCGTCTTAATACCAATATCAGATAACAACTTATAAACACCATCATTTGAATTAGAACTTGTTGAATAACGTTTCAATGTTCTATTCAAACTTGTCAATGATGTTTCACCATGTAAATCAGCACCACTTGCAGTAACTTCATCAACCTTAGCAATTGTTTCATTATAAGCAGTAATAAAAGATTTAACTGCTTCCTTCAATTGAGAAGTATCCTGAGAAACTTTCAATGTCGTATTACCATCATCCTCAGTATTAGCACGTTTTAACGTCAATGTAACACCATCCATCCTTGAGATATCAGAAGTTACAGTATTAGAAGTTGATGTCATTTGTGTACCATTAACTGAAAAAATAGCATTCAAACCCAACTCTTGAGCCTCTGTGTACATTTTAGAAGAAACTACTTTACCCTCTGAATCATATTCAGAAGCTGTAAATCCCATTACATCAGTAAAGTTGCTTGTTCCTGCCTCAATATTAATGTAAGATGCACCTTCTTTTTTAGAAGTGATTGAAAGCTTTCCGCTTGCATCATCCCAGTATGCATAGGCTTGTGCTTTATCATTATTATTAATTTCTGAAATCAATGAAGATAATGTTGTTTTATCATCAATTGTGAAAGTTGCATCACCTATAGTAAATGTGCCCGCTTTGATTCGTTCATTAAATCCTGAATCCTCTGCTGTTAATTTTGATGATACAGAAGCCTTAAACAATGAGTTTGTAGATGCATAACTACCATCTTCTTGAGCTGTTAAACCTATCAATGACGTCAAATTTGTTCCATCAGTTGTAGCACCAATGTGGATAGTATCACCACTATTTTGTGCAGATAATTTCAAAACACCATTATTATCAATTTCTGTTTTTATTCCGGCTTCAGCAAGTCTTGATTTTAAATCACCTAAAGTATCATCTTTGCCGATATTTATAGTAGTTTTCTTACCATTTACATATGTTGTAAGAGAACCACTGGTAATACCAAGATTTGAAAGCTTTGTTGAATCATCAGCTACAGCGCTTGCAGACTCTTTAGAAGTTGCTTTTGTGTATGTAGCCAATTGTTGAACCTTAATATCATAAGTTTGTCTTGCTGCATTACTTGTAACAGTTGCAGAAAATATATCATTGTTAGACGAAGTTGCAGAATTCTTTGCAAACAAGTCAAAAGAACCGCCAAACTTAGCGTCAGTAAGTTTTTCTATCGCTGTTCTTAATGATGTAAACTTACTTTTTGTATCTGTTAATGTTGTTTTTGTTGTTTGTATTGATTTTAAATTAGTCTGTAAAGTGGTTAGCTCTTCCTTCTTAACGTTAACAAAAGCTTCTACCCACGAAGAAGTATCTAAGCCGGAAGCCAAACCGCTAAACGATATTGTAGACGCCATAATAAAAATCCTTTTTTATTGAGTATATACTATATATAACATTATAGCCCATGTGGGTAAGGATTTCAACCCTCTATTTGGGTGAGAAGTTTGGAAGTTGAAAGTGGAAAATTATTTTAAAGTATTCAAAGTGCCGTCATTGCGAGAGAATTGTGACTTTAGACTTGTAGTTTGGCAAAAATTTCTGAGAATTTTCGTGGCAATCCATAAAGTATAACCTAACTGGATTACTTCGTTTTACACTACACTTACCAGCTTGTAGGTTACATTACACATTTGAAAGTGAAGTGAAATACGTTCCTCATAATGACGGCATTATGATTGTTACAACCACAAATTAAATTTGGGTGGAAGCTAATTAACCGTTGTTGGCTTAATAAAAGCAATCGACATGGTTTAAATCAATTCTCCATTATAACGTCAACAATCTCATCTGCAGAGATATTCAAACAATCTAATGTTTCGCAAGTTGTTTGACGTCTTTCCCACAAACAAGGCTGAAGCGGGCATTTACATTTTTTTGCCTTTATAGGAATAACAAGCCCGTTATCATTATCAGGAATCAATTTTTTATCATCAGTGGAGCCAAAAATTACAAATGTTTTTACACCAAGTGCAACCGCAACATGTAATGGTGCAGAATCTGAGCATAAAAACATTTCCGCTCGGGAAATCATCTCTGCAAGTTCTTTAAGATTTCTAGTCTTGCCATACATATTTGTATATTTTTCACAAGGAACAATTTTTTCTATTGTTTCAATAACTTCTTTATCATCAGGTCCGCCAACAAGTATAACTTTTTTACCGTTATCTGCAAGTTTTTCTACAACTTCAGCCCACTTTTCAGCCGGAATTGTTTTTATCATACCTTTTCTTACACTCATCAAGCTTACCCCAGGATGGATAAGAACTGTATTAGGCTCGGCTGGTTTTTTCTCAATATTAATTTCAGGAAGTTCCGTATTATACTTTGTAATTCCTCTAATCAGGTCATGATACATCTTTGCAGCGTATTGATTTTTGTTTAAGGTAACTGCTTGAGTCAATAATTTTTCACTCAATTTTCCGGAATTATAGCCAACACGTGTTTTTATAAAAGTCGCAAACAAAAACATCGAAATAAATTTATTTGAGCCGGAAGAAATTACGATATCAAACTTTTTGCTCCATATTTGGCGCAAAAGGTTAAATAATTCTATATATTTATTGTGGAAAAGATTAGCCCCCACCCTAGCCCTCCCCCGAGGAGAGGGAACGACCACGCTTTGTTTTATATCTGCAAACAAAACATCATCAATTATATTTGTTAAATTCAAAACACCTTTACTTCTAGGTTCGAGCGCCAAAGTAATTTCAGAATCCGGAAATTCTTTTTTTATAGAAATGATTGTTGGCAAAAATAGAATTTCATCTCCTAAACCGCCAAAATTAATAAATAAAATCTTCTTTTTCATAATCCATTATTACTTTAAAAATATTCGATTTTCAATAATTGATTTTAACACATGCTTAAAATATAATTTTTTATAAAGAGAGTGAAAACAAATGAAAATAATTAATAATAATGATAATCAAGAAGAATATAAAGCTTTTTTAAAAAACATACGTGAAGAAAAAAGAGAAACATCAAATTTTTCAAAGTTACTTTTTACAATTGTTTTAGCTGTTTTATGTGCCGTAATTGTATGCGTTACAGTAGTTGAAAACAGTTATTTATTGGATAAAATCAGTGGCGAACAAGCTGATGATGCCAGTGGATTCTTCAAATTCTATAAAAAGGAACACAAAAATTTTGAAACACCGTTCTCGCCAAGAAGACAAAATATCCTACTTCTCGGTGTGGATTCAAATGGTGATAGTGCTGATATTTGGACGGGAACTCGCTCAGATACAATTATGGTTGTGAATATCGACCCTAAAACTCATTCTGTTAACGCAATAACAATTCCACGTGATAGTAAAGTTTACTTGCCTGACAATAAAGGTGTACAAAAAATTAACGCAGCACACGCTTTGGGTGGAATTAATCTCGTTAAAAAAACATTAAAAGAAACTTTTGGTATAAAAATAGATAAATACATTATCGTTCATGATGAAGCTGTAGAAAAAGTTGTAGATGCGTTGGGCGGAATTCCTATTTATGTAGAAAAACCAATGCATTATCATGATTATGCCGGACATTTACATATTGACTTAAATAAAGGTAATACGGTTCTTAATGGCAATCAAGCTGTCGGATACTTAAGATACAGAAAAGATGGACTTGGTGATATTGGTAGAACGCAGCGTCAACAATGGTTTATGAGAAGTTTATTTGAAAAACTTCACTCTCCGCAAATTATTACAAAAATTCCGGAAGTATTAAATATTTGTAACACCTACATTAAAACAGATATGAGTTTTTATGAACTTTCTCAATATGCAGCTTTTGCAAGAAGCATTGATGAAAACAAAATTGAGATTGCTACTCTTCCAGGGGCACCAAATCAAAAAGGATATATTAGTTATTGGATTCTTGACCCACAAAAAACTCAAGAAGTCATTAACAGAATGATTTATCGTGATAAACCTGTTCTTGATGGCACAAAATTCAAAGGTGGAATTATGTATTCACCTAGAAAAGAAACAGAAGCGCAGGCTTTGAAAGAACAGCTTAACGAGCTCGGGTTTGAAGTAAATATGCTCAAGATTACGCACCTTTCTCACACAAGATTTGTTGCAAACAAAAACGAAGTTACTGTTGATTTCTTAAATTGGCTGCAAAAAAAGATGCCGGAACTTAATGGCATGCAGTTCATTTATGACCCAACAGAAACATTCTCTGTCGGAAGTGATTTCACAATTGTTCTGGCAGAAGGCTAGGTGCTACGCACGTAGACATTGGGTCGGCTGCTAGGTGAAAACGACAAGATTGTTAAACAACTACCAGTTCCGCCTCGAAGTGTGACTACAAGTTTAGCGCATTCCCTCCCTTTATAGGGGGAGGGTAGAATTTCCAAATGAGAGCTGTGCTCGAATTTGAGAAATTCGGATGGGGGCTTATTCTATATAGCGAGTAAACCCTTCAGAAAATAAACGAAAGGACAAATATGCAACTATTAGACTTAATTAAATCTCGCAAAAGTGTTAGAACTTATTCAGAAAAAGAAATTTCTGATGAAGATTTGAGAAAAATATTAGAAGCCGGACATTTAGCTCCAAGCTGGATGAATGTTCAATCTTGGAAATTTATCGTGGTTAAGTCGCAAGAAAACAAAGATTTGCTTTCAAAACTTTCAATCGGACAGTCACATGTTAAAAACGCTAAGGCACTTATTGTTTGTATTGCAGATGAAAACGCTTGGGAAGAAGCTAAAATTACTCACATAAAAAATCCGGCTCTTAATCCTGCCTTACAAGGAGAAAACGGTTTATTAGTAAGAACTATGGAACAAGTAATTTATCCGATTGCTTATATGATGTTAGAGGCTGAAAGTTTAGGAATAAGCTCTTGCATAATTGGCGCCCTTGGTAATGAAATTACACAAATTGAACCTGACACATACAAAGAAGTTAAAGAAAAATTAGGCTTAAAAGAAGGTCAAATTTTATCTTCAATCATAACACTCGGGTATGAAGCAACACCAGCTGAACCTAACAAGAAACGTAAAGATTTTGACGACGTTGTTTTCTTAGAAAAAATCGGACAGAAGTTTTAAACAAAACATATCTTTCACCTTTATGCTATAATATCTCTACAAAAAACAAAAAGGAGAGATTTAATATGTATAAACTAAAACCAAGTTGTGAATTGGAAGGTGAATTGTTCAAAAATGTTTTTGACAAAACTCCTGATTATATAAAAAAATTAGATTTGATGAACTTTGATAACGAAAACGGATTTACTTTTACTCTAAAAAAGGAGCACTTATATCCGCATTCAGAATCAAATCCGGAAGGATTAAACTTAAAAGATTGGTTCGCAAATTATTCTAAAGAAGCAAAAGTTTCTACAGCCGGAATCAGAGGACCACAAAACATTTTGTTTCCGCAAGATACAAGATTTCCTATCAATCTTGTAGGTATTGTGCTTGCAACTTTGGCAAAAGCACTTGTTGCAAATGAAAAATATGCCGGCAAACAAATAATTAAACTTGTAGGAAGCGAAGTTCGCTACAATTCTGCATTGTATCTTGATGCAATCGCAAGAATTCAAGCTGCACAAGGAATTAAAACATTAACACCAAAAGAAAGACGCACTATTCCTATATGGTTAGCTTCATTCTTAGCATTCAAACTTGACCTTGTAGGCGGCGAATACATCACATCAAGCCATGGTATTTCTGTAAAAACTGCAACAAAAGATTTAAACTCACAAGGCAGCCAATATTTACCGGAAGAATCTTTGGAATTTGTTAACAAAATTCAAGAAATTTTTGATAAAGTTGAAAAAGATGGCTCTTATGAAATTAAAATTGCACCTAAAAACGATGCTCTTATTGATGATAGCATTATGGCAAAACTTAATGACGGCGTAGATTTATACGTTGATTATTTAAAATCCGGTGTTGCACAAAATCTTGACGGAATCAAAAAGATGAAATCTAAATTATTTATCGAAAGTGTTGGCGGATGTGCATACAGAACTCTTAGCAGAGTTTTAGAAAAACTTGGTATTCAAGATAAATTTGTTTGGAACAATACAGAAGAAGACCCATTCTTCCACTCAATCGGTAAATATGACACTGACCCTAAAGGAAACAAAGTTTTCTACGATTATTCAGTAGATGCAACCGTGCTTGCAAAACGTCCAAATGGTGAAAGATTTTTCCCTGTTATAGAATCTTTACATTATGACAAAGTTTTGGCAGATTATCCACTTGGTACAATTGTTTTGATTACAGACCCAGACCACGACAGATTGACAGTTTGCCAAATCGAAGCAGCCGGAAATACTCCTGCTCTTGATGATTACGGAATTTCTTACATTAAACTTGATGATGAAAGAGTATTAACTGTATACAGCGCAAACCAAGCATTCTTAATGCTTATGAACTACAGAGTTAAACAACTTAAAGCTCATAATAAATTCAAAAATCATCCTAGATTTATGATTAAGACAACAGCTTCTGCTCTATCTTGGGATGAATGGGCAAAATCACACGGTATTAAGGTGGTTAACGTTCCTGTTGGATTCAAAGAAATTGCTAATATTATGAAGAAAGTTGAATTGCAAATCAAAAACAATCCGAATAAAGAGGTTGTTGTTGATGATGTATTCGGTAACTCAATTAATTTGGGTGTTCAGCCTAGATTAATCTTCGGTGGCGAAGAATCAGGCGGTATGATTATGGGTTCAGAAGATTTAATTGAATCTCTTGCTGGCAGAAAAGCTATCGCAATGCGTGAAAAGAGTGCAACAGAAGCTATAATTGTAGCGGCATCTCTTGCTGCAAAATTGGAAGAAGATAACAAAACTCTTTCTGAATACTTAATTGAAATTTTTGATGAAAACAATATCATTGCTAAATTTGACGTAAGAGAAGATATTTCTTATTACAACGAATCTGAACCGGATATTGAAAAACTAAAACAAGCAAAAGTTGAAGGTGAAAAACAAAGAACTAAAAACGATTTATTCTACTTGTCACTTGCAATCGCAATCAGAGAAGGTAAAGCTGATTTAGAAGCTGTTAAAAAAGTTCTAAATGGTGCTTTTGCGGAATTAAGTTTTGATAATCTTAAATCTGTTAAGTTTGTAGGTGATGGAACATACTTGCAGTTTAGCGATAAATATGTAGAAATTCGTCCTTCAGGAACAGACGCCAAAACAAAAGCTTATGCAGGCGGTGAAAACTTAGAAATAATTGAAAAATTTTCAAGAGTTTTAGGCAACTACTCCGGTGACAGAACTGAATTACACAAAGAACTTATTTCTGACGAATTCTATGAAAATTCTAAAGAAGTAGCTTTAACTCATTATTTGGAATTTGTAGAAAAAGATGCAAATAATGAAAAATTTGAAATTCCTGAATATAATTTCTAGGAATTGAAAATAAAGTCATTTAAAAAGATGCAGATTGGTTAATCTGCATCTTTTTTTATTTTTTTTACTTATTTTTCCTAACCTTTTTTTACAACCGTTGCAATTAATTCGCCATAACTGTTAACACAACCGTTTGTTTCCTTAATTTCGTAAGTAGCTTCGCTATCCGCTGCTTTTTCTTTTTCTGCAAATGCTTCTGCGCTTTCTAAATCTTTAAATTCAGCAGCCATTTCAGCCTCAAAATAAGATGGTTTGTCGATATAAACCTGATACATATTTACCTCCTAATTTAATTAAATTTTACTTTATACCCTCACTTTAGAGCTAATAAGTTTGTTAGTCAAGAAAATATTATACAAAAATTAGCCCATTTTTTGTTGTAATTACAATTGAAGTGAATATCTCAACATGTTATAATCAATTTTGTAAAGAGAAGAAACATTAAAAACAATGTTAGAAAGGAATAAATTATGGCAAAATATGTATGTTCAATTTGTGGTTATACTGCAGAAGGCGAAGCACCTGAAAAATGTCCGGTTTGCGGAGCTGCAAAAGAAGCTTTTGTATTAATGGCTGATGATAATAAAAATTACGCAGATGAACACAGAATCGGTGTTGCAAAAGACGTAGACCCAGAAATTCTTGAAGGCTTGAGAGCAAACTTTATGGGAGAATGCACAGAAGTTGGTATGTACCTTGCAATGGCAAGACAAGCTGATAGAGAAGGCTATCCGGAAGTTGCAGAAGCGTTTAAAAGATACGCTTTTGAAGAAGCTGATCACGCTTCTAGATTTGCAGAACTTCTTGGTGAAGTTGTTACTTCTTCTACAAAGAAAAACCTTGAATTGCGTGCAGAAGCTGAATTCGGTGCTTGTGACGGCAAAATGAAGATTGCTAAACGTGCTAAAGAATTAGGCTTAGATGCTGTTCACGATACAGTTCACGAAATGGCTAAGGACGAAGCTCGTCACGGTCGTGGATTTGATGGCTTATTAGCTAGATATTTCGGTAAATAATAGGATAGTGTATTTTTATAAATAAAGCGGATATTTTAATAAAATATCCGCTTTTAAATTTTTATAAAATTTTTAAAAATTTCAATTCCATGTTCAGTCAAAATCGCCTCCGGATGAAATTGTACACCAAAAATCGGCTTATCTTTTATCTTTAGAGCCATTGGGATATTATCTTTTGTCCATGCGGTAATCCGAGCCCCTCCCTCGCCCCTTGTGGGAGAGGGGTAATTTTTCGATTTAAAAGCGTTAGCTTGAAAATCAGAAAAATGGGGTGAGGGGTCAATCTTAACCATCAGTGAATGATACCTCGTTGCACTAAATCCCTGTTTGAAGCCCTTAAACAGCTCAAAATCTTCATCGAAAAATATTTCAGAATTTTTACCATGGAATGGTTCCGGCGCTTTCACAATTTCTCCGCCAAAATATTTGGCAATACATTGCATACCAAGACAAACACCTAAAATCGGGTATTTATCTTTATAAAAATCAATAACTTCCATTGTAACTCCGGAATTATCAGGATTTCCCCACCCTGGAGAAAGAATTATGCGTGAAAAATTGAGCTTTTTTATTTCCTCCAAACTCATTTCGTCGTTTTTTATTACAGTTGGATTAATCCCCAAAATTTTTATGTATTGAACAATATTGTATGTAAAAGAGTCGTAATTATCGATTATGAGCATAATTCTACCTCTACAAGTTTGCGAACGGAATTAAAACAAAATATTTTTTTTGCCTGCTCTAAATCGTCAGGATATAAAATCTTTTCTTCTAATTTACACTCTTCAATCAATTTTTCTCTATAAGTTCCGCCGAGAAGTCCGCAGGAAATTGGCGGAGTATAAAGTTTTCCGTCTTTTTCAATAGCAATATTAGTGTAAGTTCCTTCTGTAATCTCGCCACGCTCGTTTATTCCTATAATATCAAAGTAATCCTTCGGCTTCGACTCTCTTATTGTCGTTTTGTGATAAAGAAAGGGATTGGCAGAAGAAATTTTTCGCCCAATTTTGATTTTTGGTTTTTCATTTTTTAAATTACAAATCCGACAACACGTCATTGCGAGAAAATCTGTGATTTTCGTGGCAATCCGGTTTTTATTTTTATACTCTACTTCAAAATTCCCATTCTTATTCAACAAAACACGTGTCAAACCTTTGATTCTTATTTTTTCAATATCCTCGTTCCACTTAAAACCTAATTCTAATGCGGATTTTTTCATCCTTTTAATGTGTCTTGCCCAATCATCAACAGCGGTTTCAATCAACTGAAAATCTGTTTGTAAAAATTTTGTTTTAACGAGTGTTTCGTCCCATTCATCTTCTGCAGTAGAGTCCCAAACAATCGCACCGCCTGCATGGTAAGTATATTTATTGTTTTTGCCATACAGAATTCTAATCGGCACAGAAAATTCTGCAATATCAGGTGACAAGAACCCTATTGCTCCGCAATAAATATTACGCTCAAAAGGCTCTAATTCTTCAATTACACGCATTGTAGAAATTTTAGGCGCTCCGGTAATTGAACCGCAAGGAAAAATTGCTCTAAAAATATCAAAAAGAGTAATATTATTTTCCAATTTTCCGGAAATTTCTGACGTCATTTGAAAAACTGTCGGATGTTTTTCAATTTCAAAAAGCTTATCTACTTGCACCGTACCGGTTTTAGAAATTCTTCCTAAATCATTACGCAACAAATCAACAATCATAATATTTTCAGCACGATTTTTTTCGTCGTTAAAAAGAAAATCCCGTCTTTCTTCGTCTTTGCCGTCATTAAGACAAGGAACAGTGCCTTTCATTGGTTTTGTTAAAATTTTATTCCCATCAAGTCTAAAAAATAATTCCGGAGAAAAAGAAAGCAGAGTTAAATCATCTGTTTCTAAAAATGTATTATATGGAGTTCTCTGTTTATTTAAAATAGCCTCAAATAACTCCAGTCCGTTTAGGTTTGTCAAAACTTCCGATGGGTATGTATAATTAACTTCATACGTCACACCATCGGCAATATATTCTTTAATTCTATTAATTGCGCAAATATATTGTTCCTTAGAAATCATTGGCTTAATGATTGTTCCAAGCTGTTTGGAAGAATTTGGAATATATTTTTTATACTTATCATAAACTTCAAAATATAATTTTTTAAAATCATATGTAATATATCCGAGAAGATAATACTTTTTTCTGAGTTCTTCAATTCTTTCAAAAGCTGATTTTAAATCACCTTCAGCTGAAATTATTTCAATCGGTTTTTCAAAACATTTGTCAGAATATATTTGCATAGAATTATTATAATAAAAAAACGCTGCAAAAAATGCAGCGCTGTTTAAACCTAAAATCCTTTTCCTTTTTCCGCTTCTCTGTTTAGTATTGCAAGTATAACTTTAAACTTGCAAGCCTAACGAGATTTTAATCTTTTTTCATGCTATATGTTATGCTAATCCAGCAAAGCCTCTAGAATAGCTGCATTTTTTCCAGCCATAGTGTTAGCTTTTACTCGACTTTTATACATATAACTTCTCAATGCTTCTCTAATCAATTCAGAACGGGTTCTGTTTTCTCCTTCTGCAACTTGATCGATTCTGTCTAAAAATTCTTCGGGCATTGAAATTAGTACTCTTGCCATAAATTGTATCTCCTTTATTAAAATGTAATGACTTTTGATATCCTAGGTATATATATAAAGTCTGGAGAACATGAAAAATTGCTTTTTTTATAGCAGAATGTAAAGTTATATTAAGAAATTAGTCTGAAATAATGTTATTTTCTCAAATAAGAGAATGTGCTATCTTTTGTAAAATTCAATAAATTGACATGAGATTCTTGAACTCTTGCGTTAAATTTATATTTGATTGCACCTTTTAATGGGTTGGTTTGTCGTTGTTTGCCGACAAATTTCAACAGCACAGGTGATACGCTGCTTATCATTGCTATTTCCTTTCGGGTAATGTAAAATCCTCGCCCCAAACATTACTGTAATTACTGTAGACATTAGCCCCCACCCTTCCCTCTCTGTCACTAACGTGACATCTCTCCCGCTCAATGGAT
>URPS01000023.1 GCA_900549855.1 uncultured bacterium
GGGCAGTTTGACTGGGGCGGTCGCCTCCTAAAGAGTAACGGAGGCGTTCAAAGGTCAGCTTAACACGGTCAGAAATCGTGTGATGACGTGCAAAGGCGTAAGCTGGCTTGACTGCAAGACTGACAGGTCGAGCAGACGCGAAAGCGGGACTTAGTGACCCGATGGTTGTGAGTGGAAATGCCAGAGCTCAACGGATAAAAGTTACCCTGGGGATAACAGGCTTATCTCCCCCGAGAGTCCATATCGACGGGGAGGTTTGGCACCTCGATGTCGGCTCATCGCATCCTGGAGCGGTAGTACGTTCCAAGGGTTGGGCTGTTCGCCCATTAAAGCGGCACGCGAGCTGGGTTCAGAACGTCGTGAGACAGTTCGGTCCATATCCGGTATACGCGCAAGAGATTTGAACGGAGTCTTCCTTAGTACGAGAGGACCGGGAAGAGGGGACCTCCAGTGTATGGGTTATCCTGCCAAGGGTAAACGCCCAGTAGCTGTGTTCCAAGCGGATAAGTGCTGAAAGCATATAAGTACGAAGCCCACCGTAAGATGAGATCTCTCATAGCACAAGCTAGTAAGTCCCGTTGCAGATTACAACGTTGATAGGTCGCAGGTGTAAGAGTGGCAACATTTTCAGCCAAGCGATACTAATAGGACGAGGGCTTTTTCTAATTAGTTTTTGCAAATAAAAGCAAAAATCTAAATAAAGTTAAAATTGATGATTATATTTTATGCAATCTTCAGCGTATAGCTGAAGCCGAGAATAATCGGTAACAGCAAACGGAAAGTTTGTTGGTGACCAATCGCAGGTAAACCACCCGTTCCCATCCCGAACACGGTCGTAAAGACCTGCAGAGGCGAAAATACTTGGAGGGCCACTTCCTGGGAAGATAGCACGTTGCCAACATCTAATTTAAAAAAAAGAGTTGAATTGATGGATTTCAATTTGACTCTTTTTTTGTTTAAAATATTCAAATCTAATAGTTATTGTTGGGGTGGAAATCTACAATCTATAATTTAAAGTAAAAAATGTCATAATGTAAAGAAATGTTAAGACGATTTTAAATTCGGCTCAAATTCAGGTATAATGCCTTATTGAATAGAATAGAGGATTCTTTGCTCTGAGCAATTTTTCATTATTCTTTGTTTTTATATGTATAGAATGTGTAGTAATATAATCGCAAGTGCGAGAAAGGTTTAGTTCTATGTCATTTAATATTCAAACAAATGCAGTTATGCCACAAAACAATATGGCTTTTAAAGGTAAAGAAAAAAATCTTCTTAAAATTGTGAAAGAAGCTCAACGAGAAGCTTCGTTAGCTTCTAAAGATTGTGGAAAGACAGCAAAAGAATTTGCAAAAGAGGATTTAATAGAATCAAGTTTTATTTTATTTCAAGAAAACTTAGCAAAAGATATTATGTCAAAATTGAATTTACAACAAGCAAAAAATATGTATAAATAGAAAGTAGGTCAGGCATTGCCTGACAAAAACGGATTTTGCTTCAAAGAACTGACGTTCTTTCCGCAAAAGTCCTCCGCACTTCGCTCGCAATCCGCAATACTTGGAGGGCCACTTCCTGGGAAGATAGCACGTTGCCAACATCTAATTTAAAAAAAGAGTTGAATTGAAGGATTTCAATTTGACTCTTTTTTTGTTTAAAATATTATCAGTTCTGCGAATTTCGTAATTTCTTGCGGTAAATGATGTGTTATTGTACTTATTAATTTGCATGCTTATATAAAGCTTGTAAAAATATATTTTGCTAACTGACTTATAGCCTGATTGGGGAATGGTTTTGTTTATGGAATAGCTGTTTAATAATTGTATTAAATCTTTTTCATACTTCCAACTATTCTTAATTCCAAGAGCCGATTAGGCTCTTTTTTTTGTGCTACGCACGTAGACATTACTGTCGGCTTCTTGGTGAAAGTTACAAGATTGTATTAAAATTAATAATTCCGCCTTGAGTGTGAACCTATAAGCATGGCACTGTTTCTTCCCTTCTTATTATGTATGTGCTAATAATCCAATACCGTTTAGGATGGGCATTACTTAACCCCTTTTGCCCTACCTTTTTCATACTCTTGTACAGCTTGTGCTGCATCTTCTTCACTATATTTATAATTAGATAAGCTTATCATAATTCTACCGTGAGATTCTTCAAATAATTTTTTTTTGATTTTATAAGGATATGTTTCATTGCCTTTCAAATTGCCATTATCAATTTCTCTTATGATGTCATCAATGTAGATTTGCATATATTTAGGGATTTCCGGATGTCTTTTTATATATTCGCATAAAGGCATATTCTCTCTATATCTGTTTCCACTTGCAGTTGTTAGCAAAAAATTCCCCATAGTGTTTAGTCCGCCAGCGGAAGCGGGTGTTACGTGCTCAATTGATGCGGTTGAGGCGATAAAAATACGTCTTATTATTTCGCATTGTTTTCTTTTAGAATATTTCACGATAAAAGCATTTCTGCTACTTTCGGAAGTTGGAAGAAATAGAGCTTTATTTTTTATGTCATTAAAAATTTCACGTTCATTTTCTTTAGGAATAATCTCTTCCAGAGAGCTCAAAAATGTTTTTCTCTTGAATGTATCATGTTTAGAGTTTGCTAAAATTATTTGCCTGCACTTAGTTGTTTTGGCTCTAATTTTAAGCGCGGTATGTGGTGATAGTTTTTTTGTTAGTATGTCAACGTCATCCAGAACTTCCATTTCTTCAAGTTTAAGTTTCATTAGGGAATTTGTTTTAATCATTTGAAGGCAATTTTGAAGATTATCATCCGGATTAAGTAAAGAAAAATCTTTAAAAATTGCAAATATAGACTTTTCAACCGGCAGCATAAAATCCTGATAAGTAGAAAGCAGTGTTACTGCATCTTGCGCTGTGTGACATTTTGCTAAGCCTTTTTCAAAAGTCTTAATAGTATCGCTTGGGATTATTTTCACTCCTCGATAAGGGCAGGTGATATTTTTTAGTTTCCTCAATGGTTTTCCAGCAGAAGTTTTTCCTTCATAGGGAATATCGTAATAGTAGTTTAAATAATTCTCCGAGGTTATTTTTTTTATCTTTTTATCCGGCATAAAAAGCCTTTATTTTTGCTATTCCTAACTCCATGATATCAGATTCTTCTGTGTACCGCAATACTAAACAAATAGAAACATTATGTAAATAAATGTTAATTTTATGGCAATTATTGATGATAAATAATCTTTATATATCTAGAGGATTCAGAGATGATAAACTATATACAAAAAATGAATGATGTGAAAACATCAGATGTAAAAGTTCCAAAATTTAATTTTCAAGATTATGAGTACAAATCTACATTCAATTTTGCAACAGCAGCACCAAGTGATAATTATTCTGTACAACAACTTTGGGATGAAGAAACGAAATCTGTATTAATGAATGCTACAAAACAAATGGGCATTTCAAATTATTCTCCATCAAAATTAACAGATGATAATATTGCGATTGCAAAAGCTCAAACTCACTTGATAGATATGCTTAAATATTTTGAAGGTGACAGAAATTATTATTATGAAGCATATACAACACCATATCAAGATAAGTTTAAAAACTGGACACACGGCTTTGGAGAACTTGGTAAGAAAAAAGTAACTCAAGAGCAAGCTTATGAAGGTATGTGCAAAAAATTAGAACAAGCTTCTAAAGAAGTAAAAAATGTTTTGAATAAAAGAATTGCTAATGGGACATATGAAGCACTTCCAAATTCTATAAAGGAAGTTTTAATTGACTTATGTTATAACAAAGGCTTGCCAAAAATTACCCAAAATGCTGCATTGATGCAAGCTATTAAAAGCAAAGACTATTCTGGAGTAATTAAAAATTCAGTATACTTGTATTCCGGTAAATCAGGTGCAGAAAAGAAGGAAGAACCTGGATTATATACAAGAAGTTTGAATCGAATGATTTTGGGTACAAAAGATTTGCAAGGAAGAGAACTTGAAGAATCAAAACAAGAAATTGAACAAATTTATAAACGTGCGAAAGCTTGTTTTGCTGCAAATAACCAATCAACAATGGCTTTAGATAAAATTTATGAACAATATAAAACCGGCAAAATTTCAGCTGTTCCAATCAGTGCTGAGTCATATAAGGTAAAAGTTGAAGAAAAATTTAAAGGTAAAGGTCTATTTGCTATCGCTCAATCTTTGTATAAAGAACTTGGAACGACTACAATTAGTTTCAAAGATTTTTATAAACAAATTAAAGATTTGAATAATGAACCCGACTCAGTAGAAGTTGGTCAAGAATTAAAAATTCCTGCGATAAAAGAAGCTGCAAAGCTTGTGAAAACTGAAAAAACAGAAGTTGCAAATAAAAAAGTTGAAGTTAATAATGCAGAACAAAAAGAAAGTGTTGAAAAAGAAGAAAAATCCAGTATATGGAAACGTATAGGAAATGGGATTGTTAATTTCTTTAAATCTATTGGAAATTGGTTTAAAAACTTATTTTCTAAAAAAGAAGAAGTAGAAGAAGATGATTCTTGTAAAACTCCTTTCCAAAGATTATTGAAGAAAGCTCAAATAAAAGAAATGGGCGAATTGAGTGTAATTAGTTATGATTACACGGTAAAACAAGGTGATAACTTATGGAAATTAGCAAAAGAATACGATACAAATGTTGATAGATTAACAAATGACAATAAAATAACTGACGCAAGTAAAATCAAAATTGATCAACATATTAATATCCAAAAATTAGGATACAAAGTAAAAAAGGGTGATAATTTATTCCAAATTTCTAAAAAATTCGGTCTAACAGTTGAAATGTTAAAAGACTTGAATAATATAGAAGACGTTAACCAAATAAAAGCTGATGAAATGATTGAAATCCCAGGATTTATTTACGAAACAAAAGAGGGCGATAGCTTAGAAAAAATTGCTAAACAAATGGAAGTATCCGTTGATGATTTGAAAAAAATTAATAATATGTCAACAGATGAAATCAAAGCCGGTCAAAAGTTAATCGTTGTATATAATGATTCAGACTATTCTGTAGCTGCAAATAAGAAGAAGGTTACAGTTGATAAAGCAACTAATACAACTACTGAAGTTGTTGATATGAGCAGTAATAAAAAACTCAAAAACAGACCTTTATTGCAAGAAAAGCGCAGAGTAAATGGTCAAGTTGAAGCAACTAGACACGTATTTGAGCCAACAGGTAAAGGTAAACTTTCCGGAAAAACTATTATTGTTAACGCTGGTCATGGTTATAGCCAAGCTGGTACTGATGCCGGAACAACAGGTATTGGTAACGTAGAGGACGAATGGTTACACAATTATGATAATGCAATCAGATTAACAAACAGATTGTGCAGACAAGGTGCTAAAGTTATATTCTTGCAAGGCGGCGTAAACATAATCGGAAAGGAAATCGAAAAGAAAGAAAATAAAGCAGATTTGTTTATTTCTGTTCACGTAAATGCTTGCGAAACACCTACACAAGATAGAACACAGATTTATTTCTCAAAAAATCATTTGGATATAACTAAAAAAAGTGAAAAATTGGCTCAAATGATGGAAAGGAATTTTGATAATTGGATACCAAAACACGAAAAAATCTCTGCTAAAGAGAAGTTTATAAATCCGTCTACAAAAAAACAAGATTATGCACAATCAGACAGTGCAAACTATCTAGTACTAAGAGAATCTGAAAAGAAACAAAATATTCCTGCTGTATTATGGGAAACAGCATTCATGATTTCTCCAAAAGGCAGAGAAAGACTTACTAATCCGAAATTAATGGATAGCTATTCTGACTTGATGACAAAATCCGTAGTTGAGTATTTTAGCTAATAATATTTAAAATTTTTAAACTTGTGAAAAACTGTTGAGTGCTCTTCTTAGTACTCCGCAGTTTTTTCTTAGCAATTCTTTTGCATCATTCTTATTAAGTTTACATTTCAACATAATGATAGAAGTTTTTACGCTCCAATCTGATTCAAGAAGTGTTTGAAGTGCAGTAGAATTATTCACTCCCGCAATTTCTGAAACAATTCTTATTGCTCTGCTTTTTAATTTCTCGTTAGTTGGCATTAAATCTATCATAAAGTTTTCGTAGGTTTTGCCAATTTTAATCATAGCTCCTGTAGAAAGCATGTTAAGTACCATTTTTTGAACGGAGCCTGCTTTCATTCTGCTTGAACCGGCAATAACTTCTGGACCGACTTCAACACATATTCCTAAACCGGCATCTTCTAAAATAAGTGCTTTGTGATTGCAGGTTAGGGCTATTGTTTTACAATTAACTTTGTCTGCTTGAGATAAAACCCCTAATAAATATTTAGGATTTCCGCTTGCAGAAATAACAACACAAACGTCATCTTTCGTTAGAACTTCCGCATCTTTTTCGCCGAGTTCAAAATTATCTTCAGCGCCTTCAACGGCTGTTCTTATAGCTTTTTCTCCACCGGCAATAATCCCTGTTACCATATCAGTTGGAACTCCAAATGTTGGAGGGCATTCTGACGCATCAAGGATTCCTAATCTGCCGGAAGTGCCGGCACCAAAATAGTATAATTTACCGCCAACAAGGAATTGTTTTGCTATAATATCAATCGCTTTTGCGATATTTGGAGCTTCGTCTTCAATAGCGAGTGCAACGAGTTTATCCTCTTCATTGATTTTTCTGACTATATCTATAGTAGAAAGTAAATCAATGTCTTTAGTGTTTTCATTTCTGTACTCTGTTATAATTTCACTCATCACACACACTCCTTTCGAAAACAAATATTTTATAAATACATATTTACTAATTTACTAAATTTTAGCTAACAGACTTGCCATTTCAATAGCAGATTTAGCAGCATCTGAACCTTTGTTACCAGCTTTAGTGCCGGCTCTTTCAATAGCTTGTTCTATATTATCGGTAGTTAGAACTCCAAATATAACTGGAATTTCTGTTTCTAAACCAACAGAAGCAACTCCTTTTGAAACTTCTGCACAAACGTAATCGTAGTGAGAAGTAGAACCTTTAATAACTGCACCTAATGTAATTATTGCATTATATTGTTTTGTTTTAGCACATTTTTTAGCAACAATGGGAATTTCAAAAGCTCCCGGACACCAAACGATGTCTATATTATCTTCTTTTACTCCGTGACGTTTAAGCTCATCTACTGCTCCTGATAGAAGCTTTGATGTAATAAATTCATTAAAACGTGATACAATTATACAAAATTTTTCATTAGTAACAGTTAATAAACCTTCAATAACTGACATATACCTTCTCCTTAAAATAATATCTATATTTTTATTATACACGATTTTAGAAATTTTAGTACTAAAATAATTAAAATTTACAAAGCCTCTAAATATCTAATTCCCCGAAAGCGAAATTAACACTTTTTAACAATTTTGCGTTACAACATTCATTTACCTTTAATTTGTGCTAGAATTTTTTTATGCAAAAAGGACAAATTTTTAAAATCCATTCTGATTTTTATTATGTGCATTCTGATAATGGGACTTATGAGTGTAAAATTCGTGAAGTTTTAAAGAAACAGAAGCAAAAAATTTTTGTAGGGGATTTTGTGGAATTTGAGGATGGTGCAATAGAAAAAATTTTGTCACGCAAAAATTACATCACTCGTCCGACTGTAGCAAATATCGATAGAGTAATTATAATTTCTGCAGTCAAAGAGCCGGAATTAAATTTTACTCAACTTAATAGGTATATTTCTTTTGCTAAGTATCATGGGCTGGATGCAGTTTTATGTTTTAACAAAAATGATTTATCTGAAGATGATAAAATGATAGAAAAAGTTTTTTCAATTTATCAACCACTAGGATATGATATTCTATTTACTTCTGCGCTCGAAGGGTATGGAATTGAAGATTTTAAAGAACTTTTGAAGGGTAGAACTTCTGTTCTTTGCGGTTCTTCCGGTGCCGGAAAATCAAGCTTAATAAATGCAATTTGTCCGAATTTAAATTTAAGAACAAAAGAGGTTAGTGATAAAACTCAAAGAGGAACGCATACAACAAGACATTGTGAAATAATATCTGTAGATGAAGATTCTAGAATTGTTGACACACCTGGGTTTAGTCATTTGAAATTTGATTTTTTGATGCCAAATGAAGTGGATTTATTATTCCCTGAAATTTCTCAATATAAAGAATATTGTAAATTTCAAGATTGTCTACATTTGACAGAAAGCGGATGTGCTGTAAAAGAGCATTTTGATGAAATTGATGAATCCAGATATCAAGCTTATGTTGAATTTGTAGAAGAGGCAAGAGAATATAAAGAAAAAGTTAAATATCAAGGTGTTAAAACTGAAACAACTCATAAACAACAGCATAATAAGACTGCTGTAAAAATAAGTTCAAGAAAGCGTGAAAGTGCTAGAAACACACAAAAGCAAAATATTTATAAAGGTATAGAAGATGAAAGAATTGATTGATTTAGTAAACGAACATTTGGATGAATATTTGCAAATATCATATCCTGAGGATATTTTTAAGGCAATGAAATATACGCTGATGCTTCCGGGGAAAAGATTACGACCGGTGATGTGTCTAGAAACTGCAAGATTATTGGGCGCTGATATTAAAAATGTGCTTCCGGCTGCTTGTGCAATAGAAATGCTCCATGTTCAAAGCCTTATTCACGATGATTTGCCTTGTATGGATAATGATGATTTTAGACGTGGCAAACCTTCTAACCATAAGGTTTTTGGTGAAGCCAACGCTGTTCTAGCCGGAGATGCTTTGTTGACTTTTGCACCGCAGCTTATAATAGAAAAATCAAAAAATCTTTTATCAATGACGCAAATTGTTCGAATATTGCACGAATATACTAAATTTGCAGGAGCTTATGGGCTTATTGCCGGACAAGTTGTTGATATAGAATCAGAGGGTGGGAAGTTTGTGAAATCTCCAAACGAAACATTGGATTTTATTCACTTAAATAAAACAGCGGTTCTTTTCCGTTTAGCTGTAAGAATAGGTGCAATTGCAGCCGGAGCTGATGATGAAACAATAGAAGAATTTGATAATTTTGCTAAAAAATTCGGCTTAGCATTCCAAATTTATGATGATATTATGGATGAAGTTTCTTCTTTTGAAGAATTAGGTAAAACTGTTGGTAAAGATAAAAACAGCGGAAAGCTTACGTACGTTTCATTGTACGGGCTTGAAGAGGCTGAAAATAAATTCAATTACCTGATTAAGGAATGTTATGTTATAATAGAAAAGTATCATTCACAAATCTTTGAAGAGATACTTGGAAAATTAAAAAACAGAATCGGGAGTATTAAATGAGTTTAGGACAAATTTACGGTACGGGTTATGAGGTAATTTTAGTTGCGTTTTCAGGAATTGTGACTGCGCAGATTATTAAGTTCTTGCTCCATTTAATAATTAAAAGAAGTATGGATTTAAGACTTTTTACCACTACCGGAGGTATGCCGAGCTCTCATTCTGCGGGTGTTATGGGATTGTCAACGGCAGTAGGTTTGATAAAAGGCTTTGATTCTATTGAATTTGCTATTGCTCTGGGGTACGCATTTATTGTTATGTATGATGCAGCAGGTGTAAGACGTGCTGCTGGAAAACAGGCTGCATGCTTAAACAAAATTATTATGGACTTGTATAATCAAGATTTACAAGAAGCTGGCGGAAAATTAAAAGAACTGCTCGGTCATACTCCTATGCAAGTTTTTGCCGGTGCAATTTACGGTATTGCTTATGCATTTTTGATGCACTATCATATTCTGCATTAAGAAAACTTGTTTACTTTCTATTTTTAATTTTTTATCAATCGTTGTTAATTTTTGTAACACAAAATTGTTGCAAAACTTTTCCGCTCTTGCATTTAAACTGCTTTTATATTACAATTTTTTTGTCAGAAAACAACCCACATTTGAATATACCGTAAATGCCTGAAATATGGTGTTTTTAGTTTTGGATATTTGAGTGTTTATAAGATTAAAAAATAATAATTCGTAAAACATTTAAGAAAGGTATTATTAACATGACAGAAGAAATCAAACAAGTTGAAGAATCAACAGAAGTTACAGCTGAAGTTGCAGCTCCAGAAGCAAGCGAAGCTGAAGCTCCTGCAAAAAGACAACGTAACAGAAAGAAAAGAGTAGAAACTCAAGAAGTTAAACCTGAATCAGAATGGAAAGAACAAGTTGTTCAAATCCGTCGTGTAACAAAGGTTGTAAAAGGTGGTAAAAAACTAAGCTTCAGAGCTATCGTTATTGTTGGTAACCAAAAAGGACAAGTTGGTGTTGGTTGTGCTAAGGCATCAGAAGTTATCATCGCTATTCAGAAGGCAATTGCTGATGGTAGAAAAAATCTTATCACAGTGCCTATTTTCAAAACTACAATTCCTCACCCAATCACAGGTAAATCAGGTGCAGGTGCTGTAATGCTAAGACCTGCTTCACAAGGTACTGGTATTATTGCTGGTGGTGCTGTTCGTTCAGTATTGGAACTTGCTGGTATTGAAAATATTCTTTCAAAATCATTAGGCTCAAAATCACCTCTTAACGCAGCTAACGCTACATTGGATGCTCTTCAATCATTAAGACCATTTGCAGATGTTGCTAAAAAACGTGGTTTGACAATGGCTGAATTATTAAACTAGTAGGCTATTTAAATTTAGATTTAAAATAGAATAATAGTTTTAGAATGTAGAACATGGCGTGGGAAAGCGTTTTTATAAATAAAAAATCTTAAGTAAGCGTTCCCACCGATAAAAAATAATATTAAAAAGGAAAAAACAATGGCTAAACAAATAAAAATCAAACTTGTAAAAAGTTTAATCGGATGCTCAGAAGCACAACGCAGAGTAGCTCAGGCATTAGGCTTGAAAAAAACTGACCAAGTAGTTGAACACCAAGACAGTGCAACTATCATGGGTATGGTTAACAAAATTTCACATTTAGTAGAAGTGGTTGAATAAAAGACATTAAGTCGTTAAGTCGTTAAGACGCTAAGTTCGTAAAAAATATTTTAAATGAACTTAAAAGCTTAAAGACTTAAAGACCTAAAGACTTTTTTGTATTTTAGAATTAACAAAGAGGACATAAAAAATGACAAATATAACATTAGAAGATTTAAGACCAGCTGAAGGTGCAACTGGTAAATCAAAAAGAGTAGGTAGAGGTCGTTCATCAGGACACGGTAAAACTTCTTGTCGTGGTCATAACGGTGAAGGACAACGTTCTGGCAGAACTTCAAAAAGAGGTTTTGAAGGTGGTCAAATGCCAGGTTACAGAAGATTACCTAAATTAAAAGGCTTCCAAATCATTAATCAAAGAAATTATGCTCAAATTAATGTTGGCAGACTTAATGATTTAGAAATCTCTGAAATTTCATTAGAATCATTAAAAGAAATTAGAAAAGCTCACCCTTCTTGCGACGGTTTAAGAATTTTAGGTGGCGGAGAAATCAAGAAAGCTATTACTGTAAAAGCTAACTATGTAACTCCATCAGCAAAAGAAAAAATTGAAGCAGCAGGCGGAAAGGTTGAATTAGTATAATGGCAGGAATGACATCAGGCGGAATGAGAATGCCTACTACGGCAGATTTAATGTCAATGTGGAACGCATCAGGCTTGAAAGAAAAATTAATTTTTACTTTTGTTATGCTTGTATTGTTCCGTTTTGGAATTCATTTGCCAGTATTTGGTATCAACAATGAAATCTTTGCAAGAATTGCTTCTGGAAACAATATCCTAGGATTTTTGGATTTGTTTTCAGGTGGTGCTTTAGGAAAGGTTTCTATATTTGCACTTGGTATTGGACCATACATCACTTCATCAATTATTATGCAGTTGATGGCTGTAATTATTCCGGCTTTGGAAAAATTACAGAAAGAAGATGGTGAAGCCGGCAGACGTAAGTTATCTCAATATACAAGATTATTTACGGTTGTTTTAGCTTTGTTCCAAGGTATAATCTTTATGGGATACTTGGCACATCTTCCTGGTTCAATAGCTCCTGGACTAAACCATGCAATGTTTTACATATCTTCTGTAATAACACTTACAGCAGGTTCTGTATTAGTAATGTGGATGTCAGAATTGATTACTGAAAAAGGTATTGGGAACGGTGGTTCTTTGATAATCTTTGTCGGTATTTTATCAGGCATTCCGCTTTATTCATCAAGAACAGCGCAAATGGTTGCAAATGATTCTGCAAAAATGTGGGGATTGATATTATTACTTGCGATATTCTTTGTTACTATGATTTTTATCGTAATAATGCAAGAAGCTATTAGAAAAGTAATTATTGTTAATCCAAAAAGACAAGTCGGTAATAAGGTTTACGGTGGTGTTAATACATTTATTCCGTTCAAACTTAATCCGGGTGGTGTAATGCCAATCATTTTTGCGGTAGCAATTTTGTTATTCCCATCTACAGTATTGAGTCTTGTAGGACAAGCAAATTTGCCTGCGGGTTGGGTTCAAGATGTTGTGCTTGTTTTGAATAAAATTTTCAATCCAAGCGGAGCAACTTATTATTTGGTATATTTCTTGATGATTGTTGCGTTAACTTTCTTCTACGCATCAATTATGCCAAATATGCAACCGAAAGAAATTGCTGATAATCTTAAAAAATATGGTTCATCAATTCCTGGGGTAAAACCGGGTAGACCAACTGCGGAAGCATTGGATAAGATTTTGACTAAGACAACATTTATTGGTGCTCTTGGTTTGGGTGTTATTGCTCTTGTTCCTGCATTTGCAAGTTATTTGACTGGTATCACTACTCTTCAAGGTATCGGTGCTACTTCATTAATCATTATGGTTGGTGTTGCTCTTGATTTGATAAACCAAATAAGAACGCATTTGCTAGCAAGAAATTATGAAACATTCTTGAAAGATTAATTAAATAATAAAAAATAAGGAGAGGACACGAAAGTGTCCTCTTTTTTATGTTTAAGTTTTGTAACAAAGAATTCTTTGTTTGAAATTGATGATAAATAAATGTTTTTATATATACATAGAGAGTATAAAAGACATTAACAAAAGTTAGAAAATACGAGAGAGAGAAAGAGAAATTAAAAATCCCTTCTTCTAAGAAGGGACTTTTTATTAAAAATTAAGCTTGCTTTAGATAATTTATCAGCCCTTCTAATGCAAGCGTGTAACTTTGTTCCTTGAAACCTACGACTTGACCGATGCAAACAGCAGATAAGAATGAATTATGACGAAATTCTTCACGAGCGTGAATATTTGTCATATGAACTTCAACAGTCGGAATGCTTACTGCAGCGATAGCATCTCTAATTACAACGCTTGTGTGAGTATAACCGCCGGCATTTATAAGAATTCCATCATAAATGTTTTTTGCCGCTTGGATTTTGTCGACAATGTTGCCTTCGTGGTTATCTTGAAAGACATCGACATCAGCTCCAAGTTCTTTGCCATGTGCGATAATTGAGTTTTCAATGTCTTTTAGGGTTGTTGAACCGTATTTTTCCGGTTCTCTAGTACCAAGCATATTTAAGTTTGCACCATTGATAAGTAAAATTTTCATAATAATCACCATGTATTTTAGTAAAGTTCGTAGAAGTTTTTTATGTGAGGGGCAATTCCCTTTAACATATTCACTTATATTAATATTTAGTATACAATAATAAAAAGAAGAATGCGAGGAAAAAATGATTAATAAACGTTGGTACGACAGAGATCCTATTTTAAAAGAAGCTCTAGAATTGTTAAGATTATCTCCCGATGCAACAAAGAGTGAGGCGGCAGAATTTATGTTACAGTTACAGGAACAAGTTGCAGGAGAAGTTATAGAACACGTTTATGACATTATTAATACTTACCAAGGTAAAGGTAATCGTTGGTATGACAGTGACCCTATGATGCTTAAAGCTGTTGAGTTGTTGAGAAATGCTCCTCCAAAAGTTCAAAGAGTTGCTGCTTTGAAACTTCTTATTGCATTGGAACAGAAAAGTTTTGAAGGAGTTGAAATATAAAAATGAAAGATGTTCAGAATCAATCTGACACAAGAGGTGTAGAAATTCAGAAAGTAGGTATTAAAGGTATTGAAATGCCTTTGATTATTCAGAGAAAAGATGCTGAGGATATTGTTATTTATTCATCTGCTACAGCCGGTGTGACTTTGCCAGCGCATTATAAAGGCACGCATATGTCGAGATTTGTAGAAGTTTTGAATGAATGGCGAAGTAAACATACTCTAGGTGTGGATATAAAAGGATGCGTAGAAGCAATTGTAAAAAAATTAGATGCTAAATGCGGATATTTGAAATTCGATTTTAAGTATTTTATTAATAAAAAAGCTCCGGTAACTGAGATTTCTGCACCAATGTGTTACGATTGTTCTTTTGAAGGAATTTTAGATAACTATGGTGAAGAAGATGAAGAATACAGATTCTTTTTAGGTGTAAAAGTTCCTGTAACAACACTTTGTCCTTGTTCTAAAGAAATTTCTGAATATGGAGCACATAATCAAAGAGCAATTGTTTCTGTTAAAATTACATATCCGGAAGATGAACATATTTGGTTGGAAGATTTGGTTAAGAGTATTGAAAATTGTGCATCTTGCGAACTTTATCCTTTATTAAAAAGAGAAGATGAAAAATTTGTAACAGAAAAAGCTTACAATAATCCAAAATTTGTGGAAGATGTTTTGAGAGATGTTGTTTTGATGCTAAGAGATAATGATATTGTTGATTCTTTTGAGGTCGAGTGTGAGTCTTTAGAAAGTATACATAATCATTCTGCTTGGGCTTACCAAAAAGAGGATTAGATGGCTATTAAATTAAAATAAAATATATAACAAATTCTTGTAATTATGTTGTTATAGGAATATAATGTGTACGAGAGGATATTTGGGGATGAAGAGTAAGGTTTGGGCACTTATAATTTTAATATTTTTTATGGCTTTTAATGCTGTATTGGCTCAAGATATCTATGCACCTTATCAACCTCAAAATAATGAAATTATTTTTAACCAATCAATTTATAAAATTGATGTAGTTGACCCAAAAGTTTCTACAAACCAAAAAGGAATCAACTATCCCGGACTTAGAGGTGCCAATCAGTTAGTCGTTTATACTCCAGCGTTTGGGTTTAGAACTAATACAAACGAATTTGGGACAGAAGCAATTATTACAGGTGATACCGTAACATCTTTGAGCGGAGCTGATTCGCTTATTCCGGCTAATGGTATTGTAATAAGCGGGCATGGAAAAGCTAAAAAGTGGATTAATGAAAATGTAATGATTGGTGCTAAAATCTCTATAGATTTGGACAAGAAAATAATTACGTCTTATATAACATCTGATACTTTTTTGTATTCAGCAAGAGAAAGAATTAAAGAAGTTCAAAATATGATGTTGTATTATGTTCAAAATAATTCAAATTATAATTCTAAAAGAACAGAGCAAAATATCTCCAGAGCAAATGATTTTATAAATAAAGCTCAAAAAAACAGTGAGGATTCTCAAAAGTATGCCTCTAGAGCAATAGAATTTGCAAATCTTGCGATGTCTACTGTAATTCCTTATGAGTCTAATGAGTTGAAAGGGGTTTGGATTAGACCGACTTTTTATAACGAAAAAGATATTATAAGTACTTTGGATAGGCTTGCTCAATCAGGTATTAATAATATATTCTTAGAAACTTATTATCATGGTAAGACTATTTTCCCTTCTCAGACGATGACAAAGTATGGTTTCATTCGTCAAAATGAAGATTATTGCGGTTTTGATCCTCTTAAAATTTGGATTAATGAAGCGCATAAAAGAGGGATAAAAGTAAATATTTGGTTTGAAACATTTTATGTGGGAAATAAGCCACCTGAAACAAATGCTGAGTATATTTTGGCTAAGAAACCTGAGTGGGCAAATTGTAAAAAGAAAAATGCGGATGCAGATTTTATTGACTATTCTGTTTCAGAGCATAACGGATATTTTATTGATCCTGCAAATCCTGAAGTCCAGAATTTCTTATACGAATTGTTGTGCGAAATCATTACTCGCTATAAACCTGATGGAATAAATCTGGATTATATCAGATATCCACAATCTTTGGATCCTAGTTATTCTACTTATGATTTGTCAAATTGGGGTTATACTAAATATGCACGTAATGAATTTAAAAATATGTATGGTGTCGATCCGATAGAATTAAAAACCAGCGACCCATTGTGGTATCAATGGAAATTCTATCGTTGCAATAAGGTTACAAATTTTGTAAGACGGATAAGCGTGTTGTGCAGATATAATAATATCGCAATTACGGCTGTAATATTTCCTAATCGTGCAGCTGCTATGGATACAAAAATGCAAGATTGGCGCACTTGGTCTATGAGTAATTTTGTAGATGGTTTTACTCCACTTTTCCTAACATGTGATGATAAAACTGCTACAAACTTGATGGGTGAAGTTTTGAGAAATAAATCAGCCAGTACAAAATTATATGCAGGTTTATTTGTAACATTTATGAACGGTGCAACTTCTGATTTAATCAAACAAATTCATGCAGCAAGAAAATACTCATTAAGTGGTGTAATTATATTTGATTATGCGCATATGAAAGATAATTATGTAGAAGCTTTAACCGAAAGTGTGTTTAAGCCAAATGCAAATGCGGATGTTTGTATACCGGGAACAACGCAAACAAGGGAAAATAAACGTGGCAGATGAAGAAAAATCAACAACAAAAAGAGCTTTTTTAGGAATCTGGTTTGATTGTTGTAATACTTATGGCAGAATATATAAAAATGCACAAGGAACAGCATATACCGGTAGATGTCCGAGATGTTTGCGTCCGGTAACAGTTAGAATTGGCGGTGGCGGAACAAACCAGAGATTTTTTCGTGGCAGTTAATGAAATTTTTAGTTTATAGAAAGAGGTTTTATATGACATTAGATAAATTGAGAAAAGAAAATGAAGTTTTAGATATATTTTGTAATTTGGTTTCAATACCTTCTCCATCTTTGAAGGAAGAAAAAGTTTCGGCTTGGATTTTAGATTTTTGCAAAAAAAATAATATAGATGCAAAACTTGATAATTATGGTAATGTTTATATCTATGTTCCGGCAACAGATGAATCAAAAGAACCAATAATGTTATCTTCTCATATGGATGTTGTTGGAGATGACAGCCCTGTAAATATCTATCTAGATGGTGATTTTATAAAAGCAGAAGGTAGAACTCTTGGTGCTGATGATAAAGTCGGTGTTGCTTGTGCTTTAAAATTAGCAAAAGATATTAAATCTGGTCTTGTTGATGCAAAAGGTGGGTTAGAAATTACATTTACAAGGGATGAAGAAACCGGCATGAGCGGTATTGAACATGTAGAGTTTGATAAAATTAAATCAAAATATGTTTTGGTTTGTGATGCGGACAAATTAGGTCAGTTGCAAATTTCGGGAGCTAGTTACACAAATGCAAAAATTACTGTAAGAGGGTTAAAAGGTGGGCATTCAGGTATTGATATTGGTGATAAAACAAGATTGAATGCTGCAAAAATGATTGCTGAATTGTTGGCAGAATTCCCACAAGGAGCTTATTATACAGATGAAACCGGTGTTATAACTTCTTGTAACTTGGGTGCGATTGTTGCAGGTGGAATTCAAAATTCAGTTGCATCAATTGTAGAAAAAGGTATTAAAACAAATGATTATATTACTGAAATTATGAAAAAAACTTCTACTAATATAATTAATACTCTTGGTATGGCTTCTTATTCAATTAGAAGCGCAAGTGTAGAAAAAGAAGAAGAACTAAAGGCTTTGATGCAATCTATAGTTGATAAATTTAATGAAAAATATAAAGGTTTAGCAGAAGCAAATATTGAGTTTGAAGTTCACTTGTTAGCTTTTGAAAAAGCAGATGATGATAGAATCGAAATAGCACATACCAAAGCTTGTGAAAGAGCCGGCATGAAAAATGATATATCATCTTTCCACGCTGGAGCAGAAACTCATATTTATTGTCATAACAAAAACTCTAAGGGTGAAACCTTTATGCCATCTTTGTTGGGTTTAGCCGATGTTTATAATATGCACTCCGCAGCAGAAAAAGTTGATTACAAAACTTTGATTAAGGGTTACGAGGTTATCAGAAATACATTTGAAGAATTTAATAATTAATTGTAAATTTTTGTTTACAAAATAGCAATTTTTTTTCTTGAATAGTTTTAGAAAACCTGAAAGGTAGATGATGTTATGGTAAGTATGAATACAGTAAAAAACACTAATCCTTGGCGTTTAGCTAAGCCGATTGAATCAACTAGTAGAAAAATTAAAACCCAACCTTATGCAGAAAATTACTTTATGGACAAATCTCCACTTGCAAAGGATTATGTTTCAAAACAAGGTAGTAATATAATAACTAAAATTTGGAATGGAATAAAAGGTTTATTTTAAATAAAAAAGTGCACATACCCAGTGCACTTTTTTATTAATATATTTTTTTACTAAAAGAGAATGACTATGCAGCCATTCTCTTTTAGTAATTTTATGAAATAAATAATTTCTACTTCATAGCGTTTTCTACAGCTACTGCAACAGCAACAGTTGCACCAACCATAGGGTTGTTACCCATACCGATTACACCCATCATTTCTACGTGTGCAGGAACTGAAGATGAACCAGCGAATTGAGCATCACCGTGCATTCTTCCCATAGTATCAGTCATACCGTAAGAAGCAGGACCAGCAGCAACGTTATCTGGGTGAAGAGTTCTACCTGTACCACCACCAGAAGCTACTGAGAAGTATTTTCTTCCGTTTTCCCAGCACCATTTTTTGTAAGTACCAGCTACAGGGTGTTGGAATCTTGTAGGGTTAGTTGAGTTACCTGTGATAGAAACATCAACACCTTCTTTAATCATAATAGCAACACCTTCGTTAACGTCGTCAGCGCCATAGCATCTAACTTTAGCTCTTTCGCCATCTGAATATGGTGTTTCTTTAACGATTTTTAATTCGCCGGTTTTGTAATTGTATTCTGTTTCAACAGAAGTAAAACCGTTAATTCTGGCGATGATGTGAGCAGCATCTTTACCAAGACCGTTTAAGATAACTCTTAAAGGATTTTTTCTAACTTTGTTAGCATTTCTTGCGATACCGATAGCACCTTCAGCAGCTGCGAATGATTCGTGACCAGCTAAGAAGCAGAAGCAGTTTGTTTCTTCTCTTAATAACATAGCTGCTAAGTTACCGTGGCCGATACCAACTTGTCTTCTGTCACCAACTGAACCAGGAACTGCGAATGCTTGTAAGCCTAAGCCGATAGCTTCAGCTGCTTCTGCTGCAGTTTTAATTCCTTTTTTAATAGCGATAGCACAACCAAGAGTATAAGCCCAAGAAGCGTTATCGAAAGCGATAGGCTGAATGCCCTTAACGATAGCATCAACGTCGATGCCTTTTGATAAGCATAGATCACGAGCTTCTTCTAAAGATTTGAAACCGTATTCAGGTAAAACTTTAGCTAGAGTAGCTTCACGTCTATCTTGTCCTTCAAATTTTACTGTCATATTTTATTTCCTTATTTTAATTGTTAATTACTAACTTTATGAAATGTTTAGAAGTTGAGGAGTTTAGTAGTTTATAAGAAATTTTAAAAGAACTTAAAAACTTCTAAACTTAGTTCTTCTAAACTGCGAGCAAGCTCGCACTATTCTTCTCTAGGATCGATATACTTAACCGCATCAGCAAATCTGCCGTAAGTACCGATATTCTTTTCGTAAGCTTCTTTAGGGTCAACACCTTTTTTGATAGCATCCATAACTTTGCCAAGGTTAACGAATTGATAACCGATAACTTCGTCATTTTTATCAAGACCCATTTTTAAGATATAGCCTTCTGTTAATGATAGGTATCTAACACCTTTTTGTTTTGTAGAGTGGATAGTACCAACCATTGAACAAAGTCCTTTTCCTAAGTCTTCAAGACCGGCACCTACAGGAAGTCCGTTTTCAGAGAATGCTGACTGAGTTCTACCGTATACGATTTGTAAGAATAATTCTCTCATAGCAACGTTGATTGCGTCACAAACTAAGTCTGTGTTAAGAGCTTCTAAGATTGTTTTACCGGGAAGGATTTCACCAGCCATAGCTGCAGAGTGAGTCATACCTGAACATCCGATAGTTTCAACTAAAGCTTCTTGTATAACGCCTTCTTTAACGTTAAGAGTTAATTTACAAGTACCTTGTTGAGGAGCACAGCAGCCGCAGCCGTGTGTAAGACCGGAAATGTCTTTAATTTCTTTACATTTTGTCCATTCACCTTCTTGTGGAATAGGAGCCGGAGTTCCTTTTATACCACGGTGTACACAACACTTTTCTTCGATTTCGTGTGTAATTTCAATTTTGCCCATTTGACCTCCTTATTAATCAAAAATAAAGCTATTTTAATTTCCAATACAATTATTATAAAACAAACAGGGGTAAATAAAAGTAGAAATTTTTTTATAAAAAATATTTTAAGAAAATGTATTTAGTAAAATTATTAATATATGCAAATATTATAAATTATTCTTTCATAAGACTTTTTATTACATTGTACAAAATATCAAGCTTCATTGAGTCTTTTGCAATATAATTAACATTTTTGATAATTTCTTCTATTAGTTCGTTATTATTTTTTAAATGATTTGTTGCAAAAAGTTCTTCTGTTGTTGTATTTAGTGCTTTTATAATTTTATCAAGAGTTTCTGCCGTAACAAAATTTTCGCCGATTTCGATTCCGCTCAAAGTTCTTTGCGAAACGTCAACAGCTTCGGCTAATTGTTCCTGAGTTAAACCTCGATTTAATCTCATTCGTTTTATTTTTTTACCTAACTCTTCTTTTACACCCATAAATTACCTTTACAATATATTAGCCTTTTATACGTTTAAGTTCATAAAATCTCTAATATTTGTCCTTAAATGTATTTTATATTAAGTTTTGTAAAGCTAAAACGAGCCGTGATTTCTATATTATAGGTTTTTAGAAACTTAATTTCATAAATATAAGCAATTTTTATAAACCAAAATACTTTATAAATACATACAAGTTAACACGAGAATAAAAAGGAGATTAAAATGACAACAGGATTTAATTCTAGTTTATGGACAGGAAAAAAAGCCCCAATAATCCAAAGATATGAATGGCAAGGAAAAATGTATGAAACACAAACTATGGATGGCAAAATTTTACGTAAATCAGTTTTTCAAGATTTAAACCGTGATGGAATTTATTCTGATTATGAAATTCTTCAAGTAGAGCAATATTCCTATAGAAAAGATGGAACATTGGAAACAAAAATTACTTATCAAGATGATGACCATGATGGATATAGTGATGATAACTATATAGTTGATAAATATAATGAGTATGGAGATCCTAAAAGTTTTATAATGAAAAAAAATAGAAGTATAGAAGAAATGAAAGCAAATGCGAAAAATGGTACATGCTGTGATAAGACTGCTTTAAATAATAGAAAAATGTCTTCTCATAAAGATGGAAATGATAGAAATGTTTGTTATTAAATTTTAACAAGAAACACAAGGTATAGAGAGATAATTACAGAAAAAGAAAAGAGGATTAATTATGACAACACCAATCACAAATACACCGGTAAAAGCGAATGCTTATGTACAAGTTGAAGGCGGAGTAAACAATTACACAAATGCACAACAAGCAAATTTAGGTGCTGCATTAGGAGGAGAAATTAGTAAAGGTGGAACTTTTGCAAAAGCAGAAGTCGGTTATGGAACTGCATTTAAGGCAAAAACAGAAGTTGGACATGAATTTAATATTGGTAAGAATATGGGATTAGAACTTTCTGCAAATGCACAATATACCCGTTCTAATCATCATAGTACTGCTGATACAAAAATAACGTATACGAACCCTTATGAAAGTAAAGAATATTCTTCTACTACATCTTGGAAAGATGGATTACGTAAAGCCGGCGGTGCTTTAGCTTTAAATTTCAAAGGTAAAAAAGGAAATATAAAAGCCGGAGTTGAAGTTGGTGCTTATAAAAATAATGCACCGGATATTCAACTGAATGTTAATCATCAAACTTTGGTAGAAACAAAGAATAATGAAACGCAAGAAATTAATAAAGAAATTTATAATAATAGTACAAAATGTGATATAAAACAACGCAATAGCGGAGTGTACGTTACACCGAAAGTATCTGCTGAATTAAATATGGGCAAACAAGGAAATTGGTCACTTGTTGCGAATGCTGACAGATTTGGCGGAAATGCAGGTATTAAATTCAAATTTTAAGATACAATTTTATTGAAATTAAAAAATTATAAAACAAACCTTTGAAAATCTTTTCGAGGGTTTGTTTTTGCATAAATAAGAAAATTTCTTTTTTTAATTAACTAATCATTCCCTGTATATCGTCAACGAATTCTTTGACATCAGTGACAACATTTCTTGAATATTTATTATAAAAATCAGAAGCTTGTTTCTTCGCAAAGTCAAAAAGTTCTGAGCGAGAATCGGCACCTTCTTTAGAACTATCAAGAAGGGAAGTAAAGAAAGTAACGGCTTCAGAAGTTGTCACCTGTCCATCTTCGTTCATATCAAATGGGTTTGACATATTATCTTCTGTTTGGATTTTCTCTCCGATTGCTTCTATTTGATCCTGTGCTGTTTCAGAAAATTCTGTACCGTCAAAATTCTCAATTTGTAAACCTGCCGGCATGCCTAAGCTTCCAATCAAATTTTCGTTTGTTGGTTGAATTTTTTTCTCCATTTGTTTTTCTAAAAGGTCAGAAAAAGTTGTATCATTCAAATCAAAAGATTGTGTTAAGTCGTTTAAACCGCTTAATCCTGATGAACTTATTCCGCCTATAAAATTAGATACTAAACTCATAATTATATAATATATTTATTTCTTTAGTTTCAAATCCTT
Organism: uncultured bacterium; assembly: GCA_900549855.1. Classification (GTDB taxonomy): domain Bacteria; phylum Cyanobacteriota; class Vampirovibrionia; order Gastranaerophilales; family Gastranaerophilaceae; genus CAG-196. Next base: position 22,892 of record URPS01000023.1, read on the forward strand.
CAAATATGGGATATTTGTGTAAATTAAAAAATTACGATATAATGTGTATCAGGCGTGCCACGTCATTGCGAGAAAATTGTGGTAACATATATGAAATATGATTTTAGATATGGAAAATTTTCGTGGCAATCCATATTATAATAAACAAAATTATCTTAGGAGATATAAATGAAAAAGATTTTATTAAGTTTAATTGTTATGTTTGCAATGGTTTTATGTGCAAATGCCGAAGAACTTTTGCAAATTCCTTATAAGAATATAAAAGAAGAAAGCAAACTTCGAATTGAAAATGATGTATGGACTAATAAAATAAACAAGAAAGAACAAGATTATCTTATTAAATTTATATCAGATGGCAGCGGAAATTACTCCGAATTTTATAATTCTGATGGAACATTTGCTTTTTCGACAGATTGCCAATATGAATTTTTACATAAAGGAGATTTAATAGGATATTCAAATCAGGATTTAAAATTTTACGACTTTACTTATGCGGAAGGCAAACTTAATAAAAGAGAGTTGACAGAAGATGAAATATCAGAACTTTTTCCTGATTATAAAATCGTAAAGATTTCAGACTTTTCAACGAATACGAACTCTTTAAAACTGAAAAAAGAAGGACATAATTTTAAAATTATTATCTTAAATGATACAGATAAAAATTTTTATCACTATTCATTTAGCTCAAATAACGGCAAATTTGAAACTTATCCATTGACGGGATTTATAAATGTTACAAAAAAAGGAATGTTCCAATTCTCACACTTTGGTGATAATACAGAATCCACACCTTGGTTTATTTTGTTGGTTAGATAAAACTTCTTTTCTTGGTGTAACACGCATTGCAAACTCCGCCTCAAAGTGGGGCTATAATATTCACCCTAACCCTCTCCTAGCAGGTGCTACGCACGTAGACAAATGGTCGGCTTCAAAGAGAAGATTACAAACTTGTATAGAAATTACTAACTCCGCCTCAAAGTGGGGCTACAATATTCACATTTTCCCTCTCCTAGCAGGAGAGGGTTAGGGTGAGGTAGAAATCCGAAATTATACATATCGTTTTGTAAAATGGATGAAGGGTAGTAAAAACAGGTAGAGTACGAAAACTATGCCTTGTTAACAATCTCTTCGGCTGCAATAAAGGCGGTTGACCAAGCATTTTGTAAATTATATCCTCCGCAAAAGCCGTCAATATCGAGAGCTTCGCCTATGCAATAAAGATTTTGGTATTTTTTTAATTCCATAGTTTTAGGGTTAATTTCTTTTAAATCCACTCCGCCGGCTGTAACCGTTTCTTCGCCTTTGTTAGTGCCTGTAATAGTTAAACTAAAATTGTGGATTTTATCTAAGATTAGATCTCTGGTTTTACCATCAATTTTGTGAGCTTTGATTTCAGCAATATCTCCTAATAAATGTTTTATCAAGCCAAGAGGTATGAATTTTGATAAAATATTTTTCACATCTTTATGTGGACTGTTGTTTAGGATTTCTTGCAAATTAATTTCTTGCGGATATAAATCAATGTTCAATTTATAAGGAAATTTATCCCTAGCTTTAATGGCAGAAATTTTGTAGGCTAAAGGGCCGGAAATTCCAAAATGTGTGAATAATAAATCATCAGTCATTTTATTGCAAAAAGCATTTTTTACGACAATTCCTGAAATATCTTTGGTATTTTCTTGCGAATTTAATCCTACAAGCGATGGTTTGGGTTCAATTATATTTATGTCAAAGTCCTTTAAAAATCCAAAACCGGAGTGCCCGCCAATTGCGATAATCACATGTGAAAATAAGTATTCGCATTCTTTATTTTTTATTGGAGTTGATGAAATTGTGCTGAGTCTTGTTGAAGTTGTAGAGGTGTTCTTCTTACTAACAATCTTAAAACCGCTATCAATTTTTTCAACTCGTACAACCTCTTCTTTTGCAAAATTTACATTTTTTAATTTGCCCAAAATCTTTTCTCTAACATCTTTTGCGCTGTTAGAAGTTGGGAATATTCTATTATCTTCTTGTGTGTAAGTTTCAATCCCAAGTTCATCAAACAATGCTAATGTGTCAAAAGTAGAAAATTTAGAAAAAACTGAATACAAAAATTTTTCGCCACGTGGGTAGTTTTTGGCTAACTCTTTAAAATCATATTCTGCGTGAGCTAAATTACACCGTCCGCCTCCGGTAGGTAAAAGTGTTCTAAGCTGTGTTCCTTTGTCAAAAATAGTAACTTCAATTCCGGCTTTTTGCAAAAAATAAGCACAAACACAACCGGAAGCTCCACCGCCAATTATAGCAACTCTATATGTAGAATTCAGTAGTTTTTTCAATGGGCTACTCCAAGGAGCTTTCGTCCAATGTATTTTCATCCCAAATATTAACTCCTCTTGTACCATAGAGTACTACCATTTCAGGATTTTCTAGTTCTTCATATAGTTGGCTGACGGTTTTGTTAAAAACCGGATGAACAAAATCTTGTGCGATTTCTAGCATAGGCACTAATAAAAAAGCACGTTTATGAAAATACTTGTGCGGTATGGTTAAATTTTCAGTATTCAAAACTAAATTATCATAAAATAATATATCAATATCAATTGTTCTATCGGAATATCCTTTTGTATCAGCAAATCTTTTTCGACCAAGTTGGTTTTCTATTCTTTGACATTCTTTTAATAAAGCTTCCGGACTTAATGTTGTAGAAATTTGTACAATTGCATTCACAAACCAATTTTCTGAATTCATTTGCCAAGGCTCTGATTCATAAAAAGAAGAAGTTGTTACAATTTTTATTTGTTCTGCAGCTCCAAGTAAGCTGGTCGCCTGCTGTAAATAACCAACTCTATCGCCTAAATTTGAACCTAATGATAAATATACGATAGCCATAAGCTAATTTTACCTTGATTCATTAATTATTGTCAATAATATACTGGAAATAAGGTATAAAAAAAGAAGCTTAAAAGCTTCCTTTTTTATTTGTAAAATCTTAACGAAACTATTATTTTTGTCCGTAACGTTTTTTGAATCTTTCAACACGTCCTTCTGAGTCAAGAATTTTTTGTTGACCTGTATAGAATGGGTGACAGTTAGAACAAATTTCAACTGTAAGACCATCTACAACAGAACCTGTTTCGATTTCGTTACCGCATACGCATTTGATAACAGTTTTTTTATAATCTGGATGGATTCCGTCTTTCATCTTTAACCTTCTTTCTTTATTCAAGATTCCAAACTTGAATTTTTTCGACCAAATACATTCTATTCCGCTAAATTTTATTTTTCAAGTATTATTCACTTCTTAGAAATGTAAATTTTTGTAAAAACTTATATTAAATTAAAATCCAATATTGACACTAATTTTTGTTTATTTTACTATTGTTATGCTATAGTCGAAAAGAATAGCATAATCTTTGCAGTTGGAACACTCTGACTGTATTTGAAAAGATTATTTTGTGTAAATGACAATAAAATAAAGGAATGAAAAATGACAACAGCTAAAAGACAAAGAATTAGAGTTTGTTTAAGATCTTACGAACACAAATTAGTTGATGTATCAGCTGAAAAAATCGTAGAAACAGCTAAAAGAACAGACGCTAAGGTAGCGGGTCCTATTCCTTTACCTACAAAAAGACGTATCTATTGTGTATTGCGTTCACCACACGTAGACAAGAAGTCAAGAGAACACTTCGAAATCCGTACACACAAACGCATTATCGATATTTACGAACCTACTCAACAAACAACTGAAGAATTGAGTAGATTAGACCTACCAGCTGGTGTAGATATTGAAGTTAAGTTATAATTAAACTTCGAACCCTCGCCTAAAGCAGGAGAGGGTCAGGGTTAAGGGCTATTTCAAGCTCAAAATCAAAATTATTGAAAACTTAATAAGCATTATGCATATAATGTGAACTACAACGTCCAAGCGACGGAAGGTTAAAACCATAAGGGATGACTTTCAAAATGACGATTCCCGTTTTAGGTAAAGAGTAAGGCAGTAGCGCTCGCAAGATGAAAGGCATATTGGTGTACGTAATAATTTATGTACATATATGTCGGAAAGGAAAGATACATGACATTAGGTGTAATAGGTAAAAAAGTAGGGATGACTCAAATCTTTGATTCAGAAGGTTTGGCAGTTCCTGTTACAGTAATCAAAGTTGATTCTACAGTAGTTACTCAAGTTAAGACTGTTGAAACAGATGGTTACAATGCTATACAAGTTGGTACAATTGCAGCTAAAGAAAAACACTTAACAAAGGCTGAAATTGGTCACTTCAAGAAAAATGGTTTAAACAACTACAGACATTTGCAAGAATTCAGAGTAGAAAATCCTGCTGATTACAAAGTTGGTCAAGAAATCGATTTAGCAGCAACTTTGGCAGATGTTCAAAAAGTTGATGTAACTGGTACTTCAATAGGTAAAGGATTCCAAGGTACTGTTAAAAGATGGAACTTCGGAAGAGGACCTATGGCTCACGGTTCTAAAAACCACAGAGAACCAGGTTCAATCGGTGCAGGTACAACTCCTAGCCGTGTTATCAAAGGTAAAAGAATGGCTGGTAACATGGGTAATGAAAGAGTTACTATTTCTAAACTTAAATTAGTTAAAGTTGATGCTGAAAACGGTTTAGTATTAGTAAAAGGTTCTGTTCCTGGATGTGAAGGCAGATCGGTAACAATCGTTCCTACAAGAACTAAATGGAACTAACATGCGTAAGCCGGAGTGAAGTCCGGTGTCGGGTTGCGGTTAGCAATCCGAGCAGGGACGAAACTCTACGATACCGCCGTTGTGACGAAACGTAAGTGAAGGAACGAAGCAATCTTTGATTGCACAGGCGGAAAATGATATAACCAAAAATGAGATATACAACCCGCTTCTGCCATATAAAGCCAACTGGCAAGGGGTAGACGGAAAGCAAAAGGAAAAATACAATGTCAAAACAATTATTAAATACAAATGGTGAAAAGTTAGGTGAAATCACTTTAAACGAAGCTGTTTTTGGTGTTGAACCAAACTTACATGTAATGCATTTGGCACTTAGAAGACAATTAAACAATGCTAGACAAGGTTCAGCATGTGCAAAAACTAGAGCAGAAGTTTCTGGTGGTGGTAAAAAACCTTGGAAACAAAAAGGTACTGGACGTGCTAGAGCTGGTTCATTGAGATCACCTTTATTTGCAGGTGGTGGTGTAGTATTTGGACCAAAACCAAGAAGCTTTGAAATCAATATGCCTCAAAAAGCTAGAAAGTTAGCTCTTAAATCAGCACTTTCTGCTAGAGAAGAACAATTAGTAGTTGTTAAAGATTTCTCAGCTATTACTGAACCAAAAACAAAATTGATGGCTGGTATTATTAAATCATTAAATCTTGCTGGTAAGATTTTGGTTATTGCTGATACAACAGCTGAAGAAAATAAAAATTTAAGTTTAGCAGCTGGTAACATTCCATCAGTTAAACTTTTATTACCAACTAACTTAAACGTAAAAGACTTACTTGAAGCTGATTTCGTTGTAATGACTGAAAAAGCTGTAAATGATATTACAGAAAGGTTGCAATAATGAGTAAAGACAGAAGAAATATCGAAAAATTATACGATGTAATCAAAAGACCGATTATAACTGAAAAATCAATGATGGCAACAGCTTTAGGTAAATATACTTTTGAAGTTCAACAAAACGCAACTAAAGTAGAAATTGCACAAGCTGTAGAATTAGCTTTTCCTGGTAGAAAAGTTAAGAAGGTTCAAACAGTTTATATGCCATCTCACGAAAAGAGAATGGGTTTAAAATTTGGTAGAACAGATTCTTCAAAGAAAGCAATCGTTACTATCGAAGGTGATCCAATCGAAGAATTGACTGCTATCTAGTAGTGCAATACCGCCGTTGTGACGAAACGTTAGTGAAGTAACAAAACAATCTATGATTGAAAAGGCGGAAAAACAAATTAACACAAAAGCCAAATTAAAAGATATGAATAGGAGAAAATAAAATGGCAATTCGTAAAATTAATCCGACATCTCCGGGACAAAGAGGTATGACAAAAAGTGATTATCAAGAAATCACTACATCAACTCCTGAAAAATCTTTATTGAAGAAAATAAGCAAGACTGCTGGTAGAAACAATACCGGTAGAATCACTTGTCGTCATAAAGGTGGCGGTGTAAAACAAGCTTACCGTATCATCGACTTCAAAAGAGAAAAATTCGGTGTTCCTGCAACAGTTAAGACTGTTGAATACGATCCAAACAGAAACGTAAGAATTTCTTTAGTATTCTATGCAGATGGTGAAAAAAGATACATCCTTACTCCGGAAGGTTTAAATGTAGGCGATGTAATCGTAAGCGGTCCAGAAGCTACAATTCAAACTGGTAATGCTTTACCATTAGAATTGATTCCTCTTGGTACTATTGTTCACAATATTGAACTAGAACCAGGTAGAGGCGGTAAAATGGTTCGTTCAGCTGGTAACTTTGCTCAAGTTATGGCTAAAGAAGGTGCTTATGTAACTATTAAATTACCTTCTGGCGAAATGAGAATGGTAAGAAAAGAATGTATGGCTACTGTTGGTACATTAGGCAATGCAGAATTTAAGAACTTATCAATCGGTAAAGCTGGTAGAAAAAGATATATGGGTGTTAGACCTACAGTACGTGGTGTAACAATGAACCCTTGTGATCACCCTCACGGTGGTGGTGAAGGTAAAACCGGTCCTGGTGGACATCCTAAAACACCTTGGGGTAAACCTGCTCTTGGTTATAAAACAAGAAAGAAAGGTAAAGCGTCTGACAAACTTATCGTACGTCGTCGCAAAAAGTAAGATATGTGCGTAAAGGGTAAATATTAAGAAATGTTTACCCAAAGCGCAAAAAATATTTTTATGAACATTAATACAAATATATAAAAGGAGAAATTAATGGCACGTTCATTAAAAAAGGGCCCATACGTAGAAGAAGCTCTTCAAAAGAAAATTAACAAAATGAATGAAAATTCTGAACATAAAGTTGTTAAAACTTGGTCAAGAGCATCCATGATTATTCCTGATATGTTGGGACATACAATTGCTGTACACAACGGCAAGACTCATGTTCCTGTTTACGTAACAGAACAAATGATTGGACACAAGTTGGGCGAATTCGCACCGACAAGACTATACAGAGGTCATGCGGCTGATAAAACAGCAAAACGTAAATAATCTGTACAAGATTTTTGATTAAACATTAATTAAAAAGAAAAATATAAGGAAAATAAAAATGGAAGCTAAAGCAAGACAAACAAACATAAAAATGACAGCTAGAAAACTTCGCAGAGTAATCAATGAAGTTAGAGGAAAAGCTGTTACAGACGCTCTTGATATGTTACGTTTTATGCCATACTTTGCAGCAAAAGTTGTTGAGAAGAACTTAAAAGCAGCTGCTGCAAATGCTTTTGAACAAGCTGGTGTAAAAGCTGACGCCCTAAAAATTTCTGAAATTTTTGCGGACGAGAGTGTAACTTATAAAAGAGGTAAACCAAGAGCTCAAGGTCGTATATACAGAAGACTCAAACGTACATCTCACCTCACAATTAAAGTTAGTGATGCAGTAAAATAGAGGAATAAAGGAAATGGGACAAAAAACACATCCAACCGGATTTAGAGTAGGTATAATCAGACCTTGGTCAAGCACATGGTTTGCAAAGATTAAAGATTATGCTGAATTCGTAGCAGAAGATGCTAAAATTAGAAAATTTGTTAAAAAGAAACTATATGCAGCTGGTGTTGCAAATATTTTGATTGACAGAAAAGCTCAAAACACAACTATTACTGTAGTAACAGCAAAACCTGGTATTGTAGTAGGTAGAGGTGGTCAAGGTATTGAAGAACTAAAAGCAGAAGTTTCAAAATACTTAGGTAAACCGGTAATCATCAATGTGGTTGAAGTTGCAAGAATTGATGTTGATGCTTTATTGGTAGCTGAATCTGTAGCTCAACAGCTTGAAAAACGTATTGCATTCAGACGTGCAATGAAACAAGCTATGCAAAGAACTATGAGAGCTGGTGCTCAAGGTATCAAAATTATGGTATCTGGTCGTTTAGGCGGTGCTGAAATCGCTAGAAGCGAATGGGCAAAAGAAGGAAGAATTCCTCTTCAAACTCTTAGAGCTGATGTTGACTATGGTTTCACAGAAGCAGATACAATCATGGGTAAGATTGGTGTTAAAGTTTGGATTTTCAAAGGCAACTTAATGCCTGGTGAAAAAGCAGACATGAACATTAAATCAAAAGACTCAAAAAATTCATCAGGTGAACGTTTCAACGGCAGACGTGGAAAACGTAGACCTGTAGAAACTAAATAAGTAAATAACAGGAGAACAATATAATGTTAATGCCAAAAAAGACAAAATACCGCAAGATGATGAAAGGTAGAATGAAAGGTACTGAAACTAGAGGTACTCAATTCGAATTTGGTCGTTATGCACTTAAGGCTCTTGAACCTGGTTGGATTACAAGCCGTCAGATTGAAGCAGCAAGACGTGCTATGACTCGTGAAATCAAACGTGGCGGTAACGTTTGGATTAAGATATTCCCAGATAAACCTATCACAGCAAAACCAGCTGAAACTCGTATGGGTTCAGGTAAAGGTAACGTTGAGTACTGGGTATCTGTAGTAAAACCAAACAGAATCTTATTTGAACTTGATTATTTTGATAGAGCAGTTGCTATCAACGCATTAGAGTTGGCAGCTCAAAAATTACCTATCAAGGTTAAAGTTGTAGAAAAAGAATCTGTATAATTTGTAAAAAATTAAGGAAAAATAAAAATGAAATTAAGTGAAATGCGTGAAAAAACAGTTGATGAGTTAAAACAATTTGTTGAAGATTCTAAAAAACAATTGCTTAATTTTAGAATACAAAAGTCTATGCATAAATTAGAAAATACTGCAGAGATTTCTAAAACAAAAAGATTAGTAGCTCAAGCAAAAACTGTAATTAAGGAAAAAGAGGTGTCAAATGCCTAAAAAAGAAAGACAAGGTGTTGTAGTTAGTGACAAAATGGACAAAACAGTAGTTGTTAAAGTTGCGTCATATGATCCACACCCAAAATATAAAAAGATTATTGAATCTAACAAAAACTACAAAGCTCATGACGAAAAGAATGAATGCGGTATTGGTGATATCGTTAGAATTATCGAATCAAAACCAATTTCAGGCGATAAAAGATGGGTTGTTGAATCTATCGTTGAAAAAGCTAAGTAGTATTTGAAAAATCTGTTCGGGTGAATCTAACGCAAGGTTCATGGACGTACAGGGGGTAAGGTAATAAGATTTACTGAACCTGAAAGAGAATAAGGTTGGGGGAATTTATTTTCCCCTAGCAAAAATAAAAGGAAACGGAAAAATGATACAACAAGAAACAAGACTAGTAGTAGCAGATAATACAGGTGCTAAAGAATTATTAGTTATCCGTGTAATGGGAAGCTCAAATAAAAAGTTTGCGGCTGTTGGTGATGTTGTTGTTGCAACTGTTAAGGATGCAACTCCAAATATGACAGTTAAAAAGTCTGAAGTTGTAAAAGCAGTTATCGTAAGAACTAAACACGATATTAAGCGTGCTGATGGTTCTGTAATCAGATTTGATGAAAACGCTGCTGTTATTATTAACAAAGATGGCAACCCACGTGGAACCCGTGTTTTCGGACCTGTAGCAAGAGAACTTCGTGATAAAAACTTCATGAAGATTGTTTCATTGGCTCCAGAAGTTATCTAGGGCTGGTGGTTAGAAGCCGTGATGAAGTTAAGACTTCCGCTCACGGGAATATAGAATATAGGATATAATCCAAAAATTCAAACGGAGAAAAAAAATGACAGATAGTAATAAAAAAAGCTTGCATGTAAAAACTGGTGATAGAGTTATCATCACAGCAGGCAAGGATAAAGGAAAGACTGGTAACATCAAAAAATCTATTCCATCTGAATCTCAAGTTGTAGTAGAAGGTGTTAACATGATTACCAAGGCTACCAAAGCAAATCCGGCATACGGAATCCAAGGCGGCTTGATTAAGAAAGAAGCTCCTATTGATTCTTCAAACGTAATGATTGTATGCCCAAGTTGCGAAAAGCCTACCAGAGTAAAACATGCAGAAGTGGACGGTAAGAAAGTTCGCGTTTGCAAAAAATGTGGTGAACAGTTAGACGCTTAGTATGAGGCGGATATAATATACCGATGAGGTTTAAGCAACTCTGAGATTATTATTCCGTATTAACTTGATACTAATTCCGTCACTAAGAAAAGGAAAAGAAAAATGACAAGAACTAAAAGCTTAAGAGCAAAATATGAAGAAGAAGTAAAAGCAGCACTTAAAGAAAAATTTGGTTACAAAAACGATATGATGATTCCTAGACTTCACAAAATCGTTTTAAACATGGGTGTTGGTGAAGCTTCTCACAACTCAAAAATTGCTGATGCAATCCAAGCTCAACTAACTAAAATTGCTGGTCAAAAAGCAATGGTTACCAAGGCTAAGAAATCTATCGCTTCTTACAAATTAAGAGAAGGGATGCCTGTTGGTGCTATGGTTACTTTGCGTGGTGAAAGAATGTATGATTTCTTGCAAAAGTTAATCTGCGTTGTTCTTCCTCGTATTCGTGACTTTAGAGGTATTTCAGCTAAGAGTTTTGATGGCAGAGGTAACTATACTCTTGGTTTGAAGGAACAATCTTTGTTCCCAGAAATCACTTATGAAGAAGTTGATTTGGTAAAAGGTATGAACGTATCTGTTATCACAACTGCTCATACTGATGATGAAGCAAGAGAATTATTAAGACTATTAGGTATGCCATTCAAAGGAATGAACAAATAATAGTAGTTGATAGGTAGTACAGATGGATTTTAGAATCCCGATTGTACAAGATAAATAGTTAGAAACTAATTTTTATAAAGGAGAAAATCATGGCTAAAAAAGCGATGATAAACAAAGAACAAGCAAGAGAATTATTGGCTGCTAAGGGTAAATACCCAAAAGTTAGACTTCATAACAGATGCAGCATCTGCGGCAGACCTCACGGTTTCCACAGAGATTTCGGTCTTTGCAGAATTTGTTTAAGAAAAATGGCTCACCAAGGTTTATTACCAGGTGTAACTAAAGCTAGCTGGTAGGTGCTACGCACGTAGACATTTGGTCGGATGACATAGGTTAAGGAAACAAGTTAAGATTGTTATTACGAGTCATCCACAAAGTGGAACTACCGTGTTGCCAGATAGATATTAGGTAATAAGATTACCGATTTGGTGAGTTATAATCAGTAAATCTGATAATAAAAATATATGAGGTGCGTTAAAAGACGCACCTTTTATAATGCAGAAAAATATAAAAATAATAAATTATAAGCTCATAGCGACAGCTTGTTCTAATGTAACAGTTTGTCTATAACAAATTTTCTTGCAAATATTGTTTATGTGTTCTTTTATGTTTTCAGGACTAATTGATAATTTTTCAGAAATTTCATTCAAATCTACTCCGAATGCAACCATGTCTGCAATTTTATTTTCTGTGTCTGTTAATAAAGCCATATTGGGGCTCCAATCTTTGGGTTAGTAAATTGTGTATTATATTTGTATAATA
>URPS01000024.1 GCA_900549855.1 uncultured bacterium
ATGAGCCTCTTGTTTTAGCGCTTCGTAAGTTTCGTTTCCGCTCAATAATTCGTCTAATGTATTTCTTTTTTCTTCAAGTAATAAATCTTTAAATTTTTTCAATTTTTTAGAATTCATATATCAAGCCCTTAATTATAACTTATAAAATATTTTAACAAAAAATTATCTTTTTGAGAATTGGAAAAGTTTTCTCGCTCCAGACCTTCCGTATTTCTTTCTCTCAACTTCTCTCGAATCTCTCGTAATAAAACCGTTTCTTTTTAAAGCGATTCTAAAATCTTGATTTTCCGCAACCAAAGCTTTTGCAATTCCATGCCTAACCGCATCAGCTTGAGCGCTTATTCCTCCGCCTCGAACATTCGCAAACACATCGTATTTGCCAAAATTTCCCGTTATTTTTAAGGCATCTTCAACGACTTTAATTAAAGCGGCTCTATTGCAAAAATATTCCGTATAATTTTTACCGTTTATTAAAATTTTTCCGCTTCCTAAAGTGATGCGAGTTCTTGCATTAGCGGTTTTTCTTTTTCCCGTAAAAATAGTTAATTGTTTTCCAGCCATTATTTATTCTCCTATTTATTTACTTTATATTTATTATTTCAGGTTTATTAGCTTCATGCGGATGTTTATCTCCAGCATAAACTTTTAATTTTTTTAAGTGCAATCTTCCCAAAGGATTATGCGAAAGCATGCCTTTTACCGCTATTCTAACCATTCTTTCGGGATTTTTTTCAAGCAATTCGCCATAACTAACGGATTTTATTCCGCCAGGATAACCCGTATGTCTATAATGAATTTTTCCTTTCTTTTTATTTTAAACATCCCAGAATAGCTTGCCCAAATACCCATGCGGCGCACGTGAATATAAAGCGAAGCAATCCAAATGTCTTAATTAACCTTTTGTAAAATTTATAAAAATGTTATAATATTCCTATGAAAATTAAGGAATATTTTAATAGCCTCCCAAATCGAATAAGTGCAAACATCTTTGCACTGCTAGGGTTTGTAAATTTTTTGTTTCTTTTTTGCTATATAGGTAGTAATGTATTTCACAATTCTTTTTATAACTTTATTTTTAATTTTTTTATACAAGTCTTTTTATTTGGTATTATAAGTTTGGTAAGTCTTCCTGTATTAATACCGTTTCTTTGTATGTTAAAAAAGGATGATAAAATTTTATCAATATTACATATCTTTTGCATTTTTATCTTAATTAGTATGATTTTGTATTTTCTTTATAAATTTTTACTTTCAAATACACAAATTTTATATGTGTATGAATTCTATTCTCATCTTATGTGGCTATTTTCTTGCTTTCTAATAATTATACTAATATTTTATTTGATAGATAAAAAGATGAATTTTAAAATATTAAATTCGACTTTGATAAATAATAGATTATATAGAATTTTTGTAAAAACATTTTATTGTTATTTCTGGATACTATATATTTTATTTGTTATTGCTTTTGGAATCTTTATATATATAAGCTTATTTTAAAACCTATTTAGTTCTTTTAATCTTTGACTAACTTTTTTGGGGAGTTCCATTTCTTCAATTCTTCGTTTAATTTTATTACGTAGTATTTCTCCTTTTTCTATCGTATCAGCATATTTTCTAATCCCCTCTCTTACTTTTTGTGGAGCTTTAAAGTTTTGGTCAGCAATATCTTTAATTTCTTTTGTTGTTATTTTCTTTCTTTTAGAAAGATTATCCATTTTTTCTACATTGTGTTTTTCCCAAAAATATTTACCCAAATTGGGGACAGAGTAGTTTGTTCCAATATGATTATTACCATTTACCATTGTTACCCAATCGTGTGTGTTAACATAATTTATGATATTATTATCATTAACTTGTACATTATTAAAAAAATCTCCTACGCCATAGGCATTAAAAGTGACGGCAAATTCTCCGTTTAAGCCTGCTACTATATCTGCCAAGCTTCCTCCAAGAGAATGTCCTGTTAATGAAATGTTTTTATCTGGATGTGCAAATTTTACTGAATTATATGTATTTAAAGCATCTGTTGTTTGTGAAGGAAGACTAGAACGTGCCATCGCCAAGTCATTCATTGTGTCAATAGAAAAAGGCTCTGTACCTCTATAAGCAATAATGACATCATTTTTTCCGTATAAAACATCCGCATAAAAACCATTTTTAGGATTATCTACACTTGCTTCTAAAGTATATCCTTTTGGAATCTCAGCATTCTCACCATGATACGCAAATATTGCAGCTTGTTTTAAAATTTCGTGATAATCAATATTATCTTTTTTGTCAACTTTAATGCTTTTATCTACGTAACATTTGCAATTAGGATGAGGTTTTTGAGGTACATCTTCCTTTTGTTCATATACTGTATTATTTAATGATTCACATTTGTTGCAAGCACCTTTATTTGTATGCCAAATGTACTCTTCATTTGATACATATCCTTTTAATGTTTTTTTATCCATTTTAAACTCCATTCTTAATCAAATAGTAGAAAATATGTTATAATATTCCTATGAAAATTAAGGAATATTTTAATAGATTACCAAATTATTTAAGTGCAAACTTTTTTGCGTTGTTAGGTTTTACATATTTTATTTATCCATTATTAGGTTTGTTAGTAACCCTTTTTATTGGTAAATTGTCAACTATTGATTTTATTAGTGTAATGCTATATTTTTTACCAATAGCTTGCTTATTTGCTATTATCCCATTGATATTATTATGTATATTTTTGTTTTTACCAAAAAGTCGTACAAAAGTTCCTGTATATACAATTTTATCAATTATACTTATACAATATTTAACTAACTCTTTGTATAAAACTTTAGATTTTACTGACGGAAATGGTGTTGGCTTTGCGTTGGTGTCAATTGTTTGTGCGCCACTTGTTATTTTAGCAATAATAACTTATTTCATATTATTAATACTCGATTTAAGGCAAAAAAGCCTAATCAAAAACCGAGAATTGGTCGAAAATAAATATTACAAAATTTATGTAAATGTGTTTTACCATTATTTTGTATTAACACTGGTCATATCATTTTTTGTGATATTTTATTTGTTTATTTTTAAATTAAATTAACATTCGTGTTCAAAGATTTTATCCTTGAACACGACAAACATAATATCAATAAAGCGTTAATAAAACGCAATTACTATAAAAATCTTTATTAAGAATTTTCTACTTATCGCTTACAACTCCATCAAAATTCTGTTGCGTAGAAACATTGTTGGAATTTCCTAAAAATCTTTCAGGATTATCCACACCTTTTTGTTCGAAGTACCATACAAAAATTTCTTGTAGATTTAATGGTATAACCGATGCAAATTTTTCTACCGCTTGAATTACAATGTCAGCTTGTTCTGCTTTTTGATTAAGCATAGAGGAATCTGAATACATGTATTTATAGTCACCTTGTCGAACAGAATCATCAATTTCAATAATTTCCTGCTGATTTTCGTGATTAACAAAAATTGTTTCAATTCCGGATTTGAAGTTTGCACAAAGTTTTGCCACCTTTTCAACATTCGGTACAATTAAATCTTGATTGATAGTATCAACAAGCATTGCTAAACGTATCATTTGCCCTTGAGTTTTTGTGTTGATTTCAGTCGCTGTTTTGGCTGCAGATGTTTCTACAGCCCCAATCATATTAGGAAATATTCCGGAAACTTCTGCCATCAAATCATTTAAGAAAGAAATATCTTGCAAATAAATATTTGAGTTGAATGTTAATTGCTTGAATGCTGCAGTCGGAGAAAGGTTGTCACCATATTCAATAATTTTCCCAGGGTATAACTTAATTTCATCCTCGTCAAAGAAACCTTCAGGTGCTAATAGTGGTGGATTTTCATTAAGAGCCTGTAAATCACAGGTTTTGTTCATCAAATCTTCTTGCAGATGTGCAAGCGAAAGAACGGAATACAATGGGCTTATTCCTCTTTTTGTTTCCGGATCAACTACAAAAGCTCCATAAGAAAATGGATTTACAATGCCTTCATTTTTTCCAAAAAGAACAAGATATTTTCTTGCAACAACAACTGCGTGCCAATTTTTTAATAAAATACCGTTTGGTAATTTTAAATCTCCCCAATGTTCTAAGACTTCTATTGTTGAACCTTTAACAATATCATCATTTTTAAATTTTTGATGTTTATCATTTACTAACTCTTTGATTTCTTCAATTTGTTCTTTTGTAAAATGATAATATTTATTATTAATAATTTCCGAACAAGTTTTATAAACTCGATATATTTTGGGACAATTATCCCAGTTATCTTTTTGAGAAGAATCAAAAACTAAATCGGCAGGATTAACCGAATAAATATATGGATTATCATATATCTTTCTTGTATCTACCCAATAATTTTGACCTTTCGCAATTGCTTCCAGAATAAGTGGTAACTTTTGAACATCTTGCATAAATATATTCTTGAAAAAATCAATAGGTCGTCTGTATTCCTCATAATTCTTTTTCCAAGAAGTAAAAGAAATCAATTCTCCATAAAGCAAAGCATTGTCAATAATCTGATCACAAGTCTTTTGGTATCCCATTTTTTCAAGAATATCAACAAGCATAGCTTTTTGTTTGTTGGAAGCATTATTTGAATCGTGATTTTCTCCTGAAACATCAAACATAGAATTAACATTTGCGTAAGTGTTTCTCCAAATAAAAGCTTTAAGCGTTTGATAAAACATAAAAGTTTTACACATTTTTATTTTAGATTTCCATTTTTGTGTTTTATCACTAAGCGATTTGAAATCATTTTTAAAAAATATTTCATTCGCTAAATTAGCCGCCATTTTAAGATTTGAACTTCTTTCATTATTAAGCGTAACAAACTTGGAACTGATATTTTTAATCAACGCTCCTTCAAGTTCAGGAGTAAGTTTTTGTACACTTCTATCTTTTTCAATAATGTATTCAAACGACATAATTTCCCTTTCCGGAGTTACACTCCAATATTAATTTTCTTTCTCCTCCCCTCTACCCTCCCCCTAGTGAAGGGTACTACGTACGTAGACAGAATTATCGGTTTCTTGGCAATAATTACTAGATGATTTTTAAGTCTACCTGCTCCGCCTCATTGGTGAAACTAAAAGCTTGGTGTATTCCCTCGCCCCTTGTGGGAGAGGGAGCAGTCGTTGGTGAGCTTTGCGAACCTTATGAATGCGGGTGAGGGGAATTATATATAATTTTTAACACTAATGCTTATAAATAAATTCTTTCTCACAAATTTCTACAAACCCACATTTTCTTAAACACAATTCTGACATTTTATTTTGTGCCGCTGCATAAATATCACAATTAAACCAATATAGCGACATTTTTAAACATTCTAAATTCAACAGATGCATTTTTCGATTTGCAAAACCGTTCAAAAAAAGCTTTTTATTTTCATCTTCAAAAAAATAAATTGCACCGACTAATTTTTCGTCAAATACAAACAAATAAAAAAATGTATTTTCAATAATAAATTCAAAGCTATTGGTATCACAAATTTGGTCTTGTACACTTTCGTATAACTTTTTACACTCATCTTTAAATTTCCAAAATTTTTTATCATATGGAATAAAAACTTTTATCATTCTTTTTCTCCTCGCCCCCTTGTGGGAGGTGTTACACACGTAGACAAGTTACAGACTTATTTTCTATCCCCCTCGCCCCTTGTGGGAGAGGGAGCAGTCGTTAGTGAGCTTTGCGAACTTTACGAATGCGGGTGAGGGGTGTAATAATGTAAAATTGAACTTTTTAAATATGTATTTCTTCCTCAAATCTTTTCCTCGCTTAACCCTTCTACAATGTTAATAACAGGTTCTTCATTAACACTAACGTCATCATCTAATCCTAAAGCAAGCCTTTGTCCCTTTTGAACTTTTCCGATAGCAGAAATTATAAAATCAATCGTTGAGATTGTGTTTTTCGGAATATCTAAATATTCAAATTCTGCATACTTAATATCGTGTTCAAATTCTGTTAACAAAAATTCTAAGATATTTAAAGCTTTTCCGTACAATTCAATGTGCTTGTTATTAACATTTTCTTTACTATTTTTTTTAACCATAAATCCTCTATAAAAAGAAAAAGACCGGAGCAAGGGTAATATGTACAAGGAGTATTACGAGAGAGAAAGGTGAAACGAAAACTCCGGTCCAGAAAGTTTTAGTAAGTTTTAATTAATTCTTTATTTCCGTAAAAATCCACAGCAAATTGTTGAACTTGCTCTCCTTTATGTTTTTTTACGATTTTATTTACCCCATAAACCCAACCAAATGGTTTAGCTTTTGTTTTTTGATAATTCATTTCTCTAAGCGAATAAACAATTTCATCTTTATGCTTTAACATTAATTCATTAGCTTTAAATCCGCTAACTGAAATTTTATTAAATTTTCCATCAAATCTCCATTCGCTAATTTCACATATTGGCTTATTGCAAATTGGACAAAAACCAATAGACATTTTTCTCGAAGAATACAAGTTATTGTCCCTGAGATAATAAACATCATCAGGGTTAAATTGACAACAATGTCGCAAAATAACCTCCTAAAAGTTGGATATAAAACTAAATAGGCATATCTAGCCCTCGTACCCTTGAAAGATTTCTCCTACGCAACTTCTAAACAAGTATTGTTTCAAAATCAAGTACAAAATCATATTACACTATTTTAAAAACCGACCATACGATTGTAACGATTTGTTTACAATTGCCAACCGCAAAACACGAATAGTATAGCACAGTGCTTGTATTTTTGCGCTACTTCATTGCGAGGAACAACTATTATTTGGGTGACGAAGCAATCCATAAATCACTTAAACCTATCAATCCTCTTGGAAATACATTAAAAACATGCTATTATTCTGTAATGAAAATGCTATCTTGCTTTTTGCAATTTATAAAACAACATAAAATAATTCAGATTTTTGTTTTTCCGCCATTGTTATTTTTTAGCTTGGGCTATCTTTTGTACTGGCTTGTTGGAGTAATGGCTTATACTCCCAATTTTGCCAGATATGTAGCAGTAAATACGGCAGTCTTGTATTTTTTGTATAAACTTATCGCCAAAATAATCAAAGAAAAATACTATTGTTATATCAAAGAATTTTGCATAGAATTCTATAAATTTATGCAATATCTCAAACAATTTCATGCAACACATGTTTTTGTAATCCCGCCATTAAGCTTTTTTGTTTTTGGCTATGTCTTATTGTGGATTTTTTATTTTATTATAATTTGTAAATTTCATCCAGATGGTTCAGAAGCGCTTATAGCCTCACTTCTTTTCTTTTTATTTTTTTATATAACCATCTTTTCATTCTTTACAGCTTTATTTATAGAAATACTAATTCTTATAAAACAAGGTATTTATAAAAAGAGAATAAGAGTTGCATCAAACTTTTTATTAAATAACAAAATTTATAACATTATGTATGTTTGTTATATTATATGTGTCATTACAATTGCAATTATATTAAAAGTGCAACCAGAATTTGTTATATATCAAGGTGCTAACATATTTCTTATACCTTTTTATTATATGTATCAATAAGCATACTATTGATTATAGATATTTATCAAAAAGTTCTTGTAATGGTGTATCCGGATGAAGTATATCCCAAACTTCTCTAAAAGAAAATTTAATCGGAATGTATAAAACTATACGACACTATTTTAAAAACCGACCATACGATTGTAACGATTTGTTTACATTAAAACTTGAGATATAGCGTTTATGCTACTTTAAATAATGGAGCTGGTACAATAACCTTCACAATTAGGGAGGTCGCAGTTGTAAGCAAATCTACGCTGAGCTTTACAGATGCGGGTGGGTTTTAAAAAAACTCATTAATATTGAACAAGCGCTATAAGAATAGGGAGAAAATTATGAAAGCAATTGTGTTTGATAACGAATTAAAGTTAGATAAAAATTATCCAAAACCGATTCCACAAGCAGGTGAGGCTCTTATAAAAGTGACTTTAGCTGGAATTTGTAATACAGATGCAGAAATTACAAAGGGATATATGGGGTACAAAGGTGTTTTAGGGCACGAGTTTGTTGGTGTTGTGGAAGAAATTAATGATGAAGACAAGTCACTATTAGGCAAACGTGTTGTTGCAGAGATTAGTTATGGCTGCAATGACCCAGAGTGCGAATGGTGTGCAAAAAAGAATTATCGCCATTGTCCAAATCGTCACACATTGGGAATCTGGAGAAAAGACGGATGCTTTGCTGAATATATGACAATGCCACTTAATGTTCTTTTTGAAGTTCCGGAAAATGTATCGGATGAACAAGCTGTATTTGTTGAACCTCTCGCTGCAGCTTGTGAAATTACAGAACAATTGCATATTGATTCTATGCAAAAGGTTGTTGTCTTAGGCGATGGCAAATTAGGATTAACAACCGCTTTAACATTGAATGCACAAAATTTTGATGTTCTGCTTGTCGGAAAACATCAAAGCAAACTCGATATAGCAGCAGCGCAAGGAGTTCAAACTCAACTCTTATCAGAATTCAAGATAGAAAAAAAATATGATGTGGTCGTGGAAGCAACAGGGACTGCGTCAGGATTTGAAACATCTATGGCTTTAACAAAACCGAGAGGAGTTTTGGTTTTAAAAAGTACTGTGGCAAGTGGAAAAGAATTAAATTTAGCGCCAATTGTAATTGATGAAATTACCGTTCTTGGTTCTCGTTGTGGACAATTCCCTCCCGCTCTAAGATTGTTGAAGAATCATAAAATAGATTTCACTCCATTTATTAGCGGTATTTATTCTATTGATGATGCGATTGAGGCGTTTGAAGCTAATAAATCAAGAGAAAACTTAAAAATATTGATTAAGATGTAGTTAGTTAAAGATATAAAAACATATAAAAAAGGCGAATCTCACGAGATTCGCCTTTTTTAATAAAATTCTAGTTACTAAACTGAAGTACCAGCAGGTTTCTTTTGTTGAGTAGCTCCAGGGATAGCTTGCCAATTAGCAGCCATAATCTTTTTGAAAGATTTAAGTGCTGTATCTTCAAGTTCGCCTAATTCTTCAGCTTCCATAATCAATTCTCTTAATGGAAGAAGAGCTCTTTGGTCACGTAGAACTCCTAATGCAGCAGCCGCACCAGCTCTTACCAAGTCGTTTTCAGAACGGTTTTTCATAACATCAATTAGAGCAGGAACTGCCTTTTTATCATTCAATTTACCTAAAGAAGTTACAGCATAAATTCTAACGTTAACCCATTCGTCATATAACATATTGATAATCTTATCAACACATTTTTTATTACCGATTTCGCCCAATGCTCTTGTCGCATCACATCTAACGTTAACTTTTTCATGGTCTAAAGAATTCATTAAAGCATCTGTTGCAACATCACCAATTTCAATTAGCGCATCTGTTGCAGTAATACAAACTTGTGAATTTTCATCATTAAGAGCTTCAACAAGTGGTTCTACTACAATTTTACCACCCAAACGACCTAATGCACGAGCTGCACGAACTCTTACATCGACGTTTCTATCTTCTCTTAAAGATTCAATTAAATGCTCGGTAGCCTTTGAATCACCCAATTCGCCTAATGCACGAGCTGCATATAAACGAACAGAACCGTTTTTATCATTTTTCAAAACATCAATTAACGGTTCAACAGCTTTTGAATCACCCATCTCGCCTAAAACACGAGCTGCGTTATATCTAACTTTTTCAGAACTTGATGTCATCAAATCATTGATTAGTTCTTGGAAAGTTTTTTTGACTTGTTTCTTTTTGCTGTTTACTGTAATTGCCATACACGTTACCTCCGATATGCAAACATAAATAATAATCTTCTACACAGTAATATAAAGTTTTTTAGTTTTTCGAAATTGCCTTTATCTTTTTGATTGTTAAATTTTTGTTACATTCCCTAAATTTTATTTAGGGTAAAATTTACACTTAATCTCGGTAGTATTAATATACCATATTTTTACATTTTTAGAACCGGTCTGCCAGATTTTTTTACAAAAGTTAATTATAATTATAATTGTGATAATCTTATAAGTTAGTTATATCCTACAAAACGCTGGTTTACAAATCTTAACTATTACTACTTACTAGGGATAGTAATAGTAAATTCGCTACCTTCGTTTAATTTTGTTTTTACTGAAATATTTCCATTGTGTTTTTCAATAATTTTTTGAGATATAGCAAGACCTAAACCTGTTCCGACTCCGACACCTTTTGTAGTATAACCTGCAAAAAATATTTTATCGGGTTCTTTTATCCCGCAGCCATTATCTTTTATTTTCACGATTAAATTACTATTTTCATATTTTGTGTCAATAGTTATGATTCCTGTATCTTTTATGGCATGCGTTGCGTTTACAAGAATGTTCATAAATACTTGGTTAAGCATGTTTGGATAACACTTGATTGGTGGAAGTTTTGAATAATTCTTAACGATTTCAATTCTATTTTTTGTTTCATGCCTGATTAAATCTAGGGTTAAATCAATCTCTTTATTTATGTCGGCTTCTTGTAATTCAGCTTCATCAAGCCTTACAAATTTTCTTAAAGATATTACAAGCCGGTTTATTCTCGCAATTGCTTCTGTATCAATTTCGTTAACTTCTTGCAAAAGTTCTGCAATTTCGTTATCTTCGATTTGAGCAATTAACTTTTTAGTGATTTCATTATTTGATTTAATCGAAGCAACCGGAGTATTTATTTCGTGTGCCACTCCGGCTACCAGTTGACCTAAGGAAGCCATTTTTTCGGAATTAATTAGTTTTAATTGTGTATCTTTCAATTCTTCCAATGTTTTAGTTAAATCTTTAACCATTTTGGCATTTTTTTTGTATAATTCTGATTGAATTATGGCATTTCCAAGTTGTGTTGATACTCCATTTAAGACTTCCAGAGTGTCGTCCAATTTTGTTTTTTGTTTTGTAGATAAAACGATTATTCCTAATAATTTATTGAGATGATAAATTGGGACGATTATTCTTTGTACAAGTTCTTTGAAAGGCTTAGCTTCTTTGTATTCTTTCATACAAGTAACACAATTTACTTTCCCTTTTTTAATATAATTGTACGCTTCTTTTTCAAAAGAAATTTCTATATTTTTATCTTTCGAATTTAAAGCTTCTACAATTTTAAAATTTTGACCGTTTTCAGAAGTTGCATAGTATCCTCTAAAAGCTCCAAACATTTGTGAAAGTTCTTCTAATGCAGATTTCAAAATTACGGAAGTATCAATAGATTCTCTTATAATATTAGAAATATTGTTTAACAAAAGAAGTTTCATAGCTTGCGATTGTGCTTGTAATTTGATTTTAGAAAGATTTTTGTTGTCACCTTCCAAAATATTAACTTTTTTTTGTAAATTTTGATTTTTTTGAGTAATTGTATCAAGCTTTGTTTTTGCTGTAACATCAGTGAGAACAATCATATGATATTTTCCTTTTTGTGTAGCATTCATATCATAGTAATATAGATCATTGCTGAATGTTTGATAAGTTATGTAAGCAGAAAAATCCTCTTTAGAAGCTAAAGCTTGTGAAATAGGGGAGTGTACGGTTACATCGTTACTAACAAGAGCGCAAACATTGTAATTCAATTTGTGTGAAAATTTTTCAAGAGTTTTGAAATCCGGAAAAATTCTTCTAAAAACGTTGTTTCTAAAAACAACATCTTTATTATCATTTATGATAATAACAGCACTATTGAATTTATTAAATAAATCAAATTTCCCCATAACAATATTATATATATAATAAAGAATGGTGGCAACCGTTATTCACATTGAAAATAATAGTGTGCTATAATAAAATTGCGTACATAAATTACACTTAATATCCACCAAATAATGGTGGTAAATACGTTATTAAACCTGATATAATGACAATATGTAATAAAAATGGAGAATAGTATGGCTGAAAACGATAAGGCTGGAGAAAATAAACAACAAGATTTAACTAAATTTTTAATAATGACGATTGCATCTATTGTTATTATGTTTATTGTATTTGCTGGTGTAAATTATGTAGTAATGGAAAACTTGATTACGCAAAAAATAAGTACAATAAATACTTCTCAAGAAGAAATTGATGAAAGTGGCGATGAAGATGAAGTGCAAAAAGGTATCATTGTTGATTTAGGAGATTTTATTCTAAATTTGTGCGATGAAAGCCAGAAAAAGTATTTGAAAGTTAATGTTGCGATAGAAGTTTCTAAAAAAGATACAGATTTTCCAGAGGTTGATGAGAAAGCTGCTAAAAGCGGCGGACATGGTGGTCATGGTGAAGCAGCGGTGCCTGCAGCAGATCCGATGGAAGCTATTCAGAATGAAATGAACCAGTATAAACCTGCAATTAGAGATGCTGTTATTACAAATCTTTCTAGTAAAACTTCTGCTGAATTAGCTACTGCTGCCGGTAAAGAATTAGCGAAGGAACAAATTACTAATGATATCAATTCTATTCTGGGTGGTGAAAGAGAAGTGCTAAGAGTAAGTTTTGGACAATTTATTATTCAATAGGGTATAGATGACAAATATAAAAGACACAAATTCATCAGATATAGACGTTTTTGAAGAAGATTTTTCGGATTCTGAACATAAGAGTTATAAACTTTATAACTTTAGACGTCCTGACAAATTTTCAAAAGACAATTTAAGAGCCTTGAGAGATATTCATAGAGAATTCTCTAAGGCGATATCGCTTGTTTTGAGCGGCTATTTGAGAATGCGTGTTGAAATAGAAATCGTGTCTGTTGATCAGTTGACCTATGAAGAATTTGTTCGTTCTATGCCATCTCCAATAAGTGTTGGTGTGTTTGAATTTGAACCACTTACTGGACAGATTCTTTTGGGTATAAGCTTTGAAGTTATTTCTTGTATCGTAAACAGAATGTTAGGCGGTGTTGGAAATATTGAGGCTCAAACTCGTGAACTTACGGATATAGAAAAAGCGTTAGCAAAGAAAATTATAAATATTATAATTAAATCCTTAGAAGATTCTTGGAATGCTATTATTCCGGTAACAGGTAAATTTATTAGTCTTGACGATAATTATCAATCCATTCAAGTTGCAACTGCCGGAGAAATTGTAGCTTTGTTGACTTTTGAGGTTCAAATTTCCGGCAAACATTTTGGTTTGTTTAGCCTGTGTTTCCCATATCCGGTATTAGAAACAGTTTTAGGACACTTGAGCACTCAACATATTTTTCAAACAAAAGGCTTAGTTGCTTCTAATGATGAAAGATTGAAGATGATTTCCAAATTGAATACTTCAAATGTGGATTTAAGAGTGCAATTTGGACAATGTAATATAACATTGGATGACTTTTTGCAATTGTCAGAAGGTGATATTATTAAACTTGATAATAAAGTTTCTGACGATTTGATTGTTAAAGTAAATGGCGAAAAGAAATTCTTTGCCAGACCGGGGACAATGAAGGATAAAATTTGTGTTAAAATAACAGATGTGTATGACGAGATGCACGAATTGCTTAGAAATTATTTTTAGAGAGGTTTATAAATGTTGGATGATGATAATATTATAAGCGGCGGTGCCGGTGAACATAGTGAAGCTGATATGCAAGAGCATGATTTTACAGCTCAACAAGGAGAAAATGTTCCGGAAGCTGAAAAAACTGTTACAGTTCAGCCGGTGCAATTTGCATCTTTTGAAGATTTAGACCAAATACAAGGTCCGGCTAATCAAAACTTAAATATTCTTTTGGACGTAAAACTTCAATTGACAGTAGAACTTGGTAAAACAGAATTACCAATTAAAAAAGTTTTGGAATTAACTAAAGGGTCTATTGTTACTCTTAATAAAGCGGCAGGTGAACCTGTTGAATTGTATGCAAATGGAAAATTAATTGCATATGGTGAAGTTGTTGTTATAGAAGATAATTTTGGTTTGAGAATTACTCATATTACAGACCCTGCAAGACGTTTGAATACAATCAGCGCTAATGCTAACAAAGAAGAGGGTTAGTAACTCTCCGCCTTTGTTAGAGAGGTCGCAGTTGTTCAAACGATAGTGAGTTACAAATACTGGTGGGTATTGCTAAATATTAATTAATCAACCAATCTTGACTTGACCTTATATTTAAAGTATCTTTGAAAGTGTGCTTTTGCACACTTAATTAGAGTAGACTATTAGGGAAGAGAATATGGATTTTACAACACTAACTATCAAAGTATTAAAGATGCTTTCTATTGCCGGAAGTTACGGCATTGGTATTATTTTATTAACAATTATCGTAAGAGCAGCAATGTGGCCATTAGGCTTGTCACAACAACGTTCTATGAGAACAATGCAAATGTTGCAGCCTAAAATGAAGGCTATTCAAGAACGCTATAAAAGCAATCCGCAAGTTATGCAACAAAAAATGATGGAATTTTATAAGGAGCATAAATTCAATCCAATGGCTGGATGTTTTCCATTACTGATTCAAATGCCTATTTTCATTTTGTTGTATTCAACATTAATGAGCCCTCAATTTATACAAATGGCTGGGCATTCACAATTTTTGTTTATTAACAGATTGGATGCAACACTAAAAACTTCAGCAGGTGTATCTCATGACGGTGTGTTGGGCATCTCGAAGTATGATACATTCTTGGCTGGTAAGAATGCAAAAGTATATTATAATGATTCAGACAATGCAATAACTGTAAAATTAAAGAAAACTAATAAAGTTATCGAAACGCAAGGTGACGTTAACCCTGGGCAACCTGTT
Organism: uncultured bacterium; assembly: GCA_900549855.1. Classification (GTDB taxonomy): domain Bacteria; phylum Cyanobacteriota; class Vampirovibrionia; order Gastranaerophilales; family Gastranaerophilaceae; genus CAG-196. Next base: position 14,725 of record URPS01000024.1, read on the forward strand.
GATTTCAAGATGGCACTTGATAATTTAGATTTGAACTTCGAAAATCTTGTAAAAGTTTCCAAAGCAGAAATTGAAGTAACAGATGCTCAAACAAAAGAAACTGAAACAATGACTTTTGAACAAAAGAATAACGTTTTAGCTTGCACAATGCCAACAAAGGCAGTTAAAACAGCGTTCCATTATGATGTACTTCTTTTGATTGCTTTATTTGCTGTAACGATGGTGTTCTCACAAAGAGCAATGATGGCAATGAACAAAAATGTTCAACAAGACCCTGCTCAACAGCAAATGCAAAAATCAATGAACACATTCATGCCAATAATGTTAACATTTACTTTTGTAATCATTCCAATTCCTGCAGGTGTATTGCTTTACTTGATTTCTAGCAATGTGTTCCAAGTTATTCAAACTATGGTTATTAATAAACAGTTAGAAGCAGAAGATGCAAAAAAAGAAGCTAAAGTAGACGATATTGATTTAGCAAACGCAAAACAAATCAAGCAAAAATAGTGCTACGCACGTAGACACAATTTGTCGGCTGCTAAGTGATAATTACAAAATTGTTTAAAAAACTACAAGCTCCGCCTCGATGGTGGAGCTTGTAGCTTTTTAGAACAGTCAGTATTTCTACTTCCAAGTATGGCGCATTCCCTCCCTTTATAGGGGGAGGGCTAGGGTGGGGGCTAATATTTCCCCTTGCACGCAGACATTGTGTTGACTTTCGCAAGTTGAAAATTGAAAGTGGAAAGTTGTATTAGAACAGTTAGTAATTCTACTTCTAAGTATGGCGCATTCCCTCCCTTTATAGGGGGAGGGTTAGGGTGGGGGCTAGTGTTAGATTTTAAACGCTGAATATGGAAAATTGAAAGTTAGATATAGAGGGTGGGGATAGCGAAAGTTTCTCCACCTTTTTCTTTTGTATAAAAAATCAAATTTTGTTACAATCGTGTTGATTTCTGTTGCAAAGTTGGAGTATAAATATATTATGAAGAAGTTTTTGGGAGTGAGTTTAATAGCAGCAATGCTTTTGTCGCAATGTGTTATTGCGGCAGATAGTGGTGTTGTTATGCTTGATAAAAATTCTGTTGAGAAACCAAAGATAACAATTGATTCTAATGCAAAAGAACTAAAAGGCTCGTTATTGGTTAATGATTCTGAAACTTTAGCAAATTTGATTGATATTCAAAAAGAACATGATATTAAAGATTTAGAAAAACTTTGGCAGGGTACGGTTGAAAATAATCAGGTTATTGGTTTTGCTTTGAAAAAACTTGCGACACCGGAATCTCAGCGCAGAATTCATTCCTCTTTGATGGCAAAAACTCTTTCAGCAGTTGTTGCCGGTGCTTCTTTTATACCTAGCCTTATGGGGGCTAATTATGGTATTCAAACTTCTGCTTTTTCTGCCGGAAGACTTGCACAAGGTCTTTTGAACAGAAAAAATGTTCCACAGGAAACACCGCTTACAGATACGGAGCTTATAGAACTTGCTGGCATGGTTGAAGATTTACAAGATTCACTAATAAGTTCTTATTACAATTATAAAAATACGTTGAGCCAATTAAAAGATACTCGTTCAAAAATGATTTTGTATAGTAGAAATTATACAAAAGCACTTGATGGTCAAGATGTTTTGGAAATTGCAATTTCTTCTTCACTTTATGATGCAATGCGAATACAAGAATTTAATCTTGAACAGTCTGCAAAGAAGTATCATATTCAACTTCAGCGCTTGGCGGGTAAAAAAGTTGTAGACTCGTTGGAATTGTATCAGTATGACTTTGATTCAGTGCTCTACAAGGATTCCACTCCAACTAAAGCAACAAAGAAAGGAGAAGCTAATGACAAAAAATAGATTAGTAGCTTTTTTCCTTTTATTAACAATGTTTGCAATGCCTGTATCAGCGAATGTAACTTTGGATGACATTACAACTCCAGAAGACTTATTTTTCCGTCTTGGCACAACAGATATTCCGGAAAACCAAATTGATATCACAGTAAAAGAAGAAGTCAAACCTCAATTTGCGAAAGAGGATAAATATTATAGTGAAGGTTTAACCTATGCTGATTTGAGTATAAAAAAGATGGCACTTGAGGTTTCAAAGTCTGTTGAGGTAGATTATAACGAAATGATGGAGGATTTATCTTTGTTATGGCAAGGTGCTGCAACAAAGAGTGATACTATAAAATTTGCTATTTATAAATTATCTAACCCAGATAAAGATAAACCGGATTCTAGTGCTGTAAAAAAAGTACTTACGACGATTGCCGGAATGTCAACATTCTTAGGCGCAGGTACCGGAAATCCAATTCTAGCAAGTGCCGCATTGATTGGTGGTAATACACTGGGAATTATGTCACAGGATACAAAAGCTCTTAATTACAAATATACTCAAGTAACTGATGCGGATATGATAATACTAGTACGAAAAGTTGATGAACTACAGCAAAAAGTTGTTGATATGTATTATGATTATATGACTGCTCGACAACTCTATGACATGACGACAGAAATGGTGCAGCAAAGACATCAAATATATAAACAATCACAAAATAAAACAAAAGAAGTTATCTTAATAACAGATACTTTTTATAGAGAAGCTCTGGATGAACAGGTAAAAGCACGTGGTAGCTTCTTTGAAAAACGTTCAAGGCTCGAACAATTAGTAGGGAATGATATTTTCAGACAATTTGAGGCTAGTGTAGACGCAAGATACGAAAAAGACAAGTCTTAATCTTTACATTTCTTAAAATTTGTGGTATTTTGGGGTTAAATTATCAAAAAGGAATTTGTATGTTTAACAGGAATTTAGAATTTATAGGGAATATTGCCTTAAAATCACGTTTATCCAGAATTTCACTTGAAGAATCCAAGAGAAATATGTCATATTGTATGACACCCTCTAACGATTATTTGTTGATGAAAAACGATGTTCCTTTGGATGATATCAATAATCCACGCCAAGCTATTAGGGAAATGTTAAATAATAATATTAAATCTCCAATGGGGCAGAATGATATTATTATTACATTTGGTATAGGATTATGTTACTTGTTGGACGAAGTTTATAATACATACCCTTCAAAAATTTTTGTATACGAACCTGATATCAAGATTTTGCATTTTGTACTAAACAATGTTGATATTTCAGAACATTTGGCGAGTGGTCGTGTGTTTGTGACAGATAATCTTGATGAATTGATGAAAAAATTAGCAGAAACATATATTTCAAAAGATAAAGTAGAAGTTGTGTACTTGAAAAATTATGCGGTAACAAAAAGCCAAGAACTTTTGGAATTGACTCAAAAGGTTTATGATACTTGTAGAACAAAGATGGTAGATATAAATACTATTAAAAAGTTCTCAAAAATATGGCTTTTGAATACTTTAAAAAATATTAGTTCAATAAATTCTTCTGTTGCTTATAAATTGTCCGATTTGAAGGATAAATTTACAGGTCAAACCGCTTTAATTCTGGCAGCAGGACCATCTTTATCTGAAAATATTGAAAAAATTAAGGCTAATCGTGATAAGTTTGTAATCTTTGCTGTTAATAAAGTGTTAAGAGTATTGGAGGCAAACGGTATCGTTCCTGATTTTACAGTTTGTTTAGATGCTCAATATATTGATGTAACGTTAGCCGGCTTGGAAGATTTTTGTCCTAAGACAAACTGTATTATGGACTTAAAGTCTGACAGTGTACTTTTTACAAAAAACTTTAAGCGTATATTTGTATCATTTTCTAAAAATGATACAGTTGTGAAAAAAATAGCGGAACATAACAGAATTTTTACTTATGAAAATGGCGGAACGGCAACGGCTATGGCATTTGTTGCAGCTGTAAAAATGGGTTTTAGCAAAATTGTTTTTTCAGGTTTAGATTTAGCGTTTAAAGGAGATGTTATTTATTCTACCGGTGAAACGATGAATAAAGTTTCAGATAGTCAAATGGCGCTTTCCAGTGTAAAGAAAAATCTTGTAAAAGTAAAATCTGTTACAGGTGAACTTGTTACTACAAGAGAAGATTACGCTGCATTTATTCAACATTTTGAAACTTTGATTAAGGATTTTGGAGTAAAAGAAGTTTACAATACTACATCTTTTGGAGCTGCAATAGATGGAATGAAAAATGTTAAATTTGACGAGTTAAATCTGTTTTTCCCAGCGACCGGAACTCCGTTTATATTGGGCGAAATTAAACCATTCAAATTAGAAACAGGAGAATGGACTAAAGAAGAACTTATGCTCATAAATAATATTATTACATTACTTTCAAAAGGTGGTTTTTCTCCGGCTTTGGTGTCTGCAATTGTTAAGAGCCCAATGATGTATCAATATATGCAAGCTGATATTTTGAAAGTTTTGCAGGCTAAAATGGAACCGGAAAATGCTGATGAATTTCTCCAAAAGGCAAAAGTTGCAATAAAGGATGTAATTGAAAACTTACAAAAAAATAGATTAATTTAGGAGCGCTTTTATGAAAAAGAAAATTTTTCTTACACTCTTTTGTTTGTTAATGCAAATCTCAGCTTCTTTTGCTGCTAACCAAATCAAAGTTGCGGCAATGAGCGAATTTAAGACTGATAAACCGGCAAAAACTATTGATGTAAGAGTTTTGGAAGCATCACCTCTTGGTAGTTATAATTTGGAAGTTGCATCAATCTTGCATTGTCAGGTTCTCAAAATTGTTGACCCTAAAAGGGGAAAGAGAAGCGCCGTATTTTTTGTAAAACCGATATCTTATACATATAATTACCAAACAACAACGATTGAGGAAGAAATGTACGGTAAATATTCAAAATTTGTTTTATCAAAAGAGGAATTGAAAAAGATTTCGCCGTTTACGGTTATGAAAAATGCAGCATTACTTGTTGGCAATTATTTTGTAAAAGGTCTTTCTATTGCATATTCTTTTGGTGAAGGTTTTGTTAAAAATGAACAAGATAATCGTTTTAAGTCCGGTATATCAAATGCTTATGAAGAGTCGCCGTTATCTCTAGTTGAAGAAGGCGAACAATTGGATATAAAAATTGGCGATGATTTTTATTTAATCTTCAAGACTGAGGATGATGTAGAAGAACCTAATTATACGTATACAACTGCTGAGTGAATTTATTTTGATTTTTTAACAGCCATAGGATTTGGTTGACCATAGTAGTCAACCGGAACGAAAAATTCTTTGTTATCATCGGTTGCATAAACTTTGTTTTGCATTGAATAGATTGCTGTATGTGGAATATATTGAGGTTCTGTTTTGTTAGACATAATCCAACCCCACCCTATTTTGCCATTAATGCGCATTCCATATCCATATTTCATTTCTCTACCAACAATAATATCTTTGTTAGCACGTGCTAAACCATGTTTTAATTTCTTATTAAGTCTTTTTTTATCATCAAAATCTTGTGCTGATATTTCTAATGTATCTGTTGCAAATTTTTCAAAACCGGTAGTATCTTGTGCGATTTTGGTATTTCTTGTAAAAGAATCAACTCTTTCTATAATAGGATAATTATTTTTATCTGTTATTTGATGTAAAGGTTTGTTTTTAGAACAAGAAATCGCTGATAAAGCAATTGTTCCGGCTAAAACTTTTGTGTATAAATTGTTGTTTATTTGCATGTATATCTCCTTTTTTATCCAATAACAGAACAAAACTTGTAAAAAAAATAATTTGCTATAGAACTATTCTTGTGTAATCTCGTTTCTGTACTGCAAAGCTTGAGTTATATCTTCAAGCGAAATATTCTCCCTACCGCCTAAATCGGCAATTGTTCTGGCAAGTTTTAAGATTCGGGAATACTTTCTGCCGGAAAGTTGGAACTTTTGTGCTGCTAAAGCTAAAAAGTCTTCTGTTTTTTTATCTAATTTACAATATTTTTTTATTTGATGTGCATTAAGTTCAGAATTTGTTAAAATATCCTCTTCTGCATATCTGTTTGCTTGAATTTTTCTTGCTTTAATCACTCGCTCTCTTATTTTAGAAGAAGGTTCCGCTTCTGTTTTTGTGTTAACAAGCTCATCAGGAGTCAGTCTTGGAACATTAATGATTAAATCAATTCTGTCTAATAGTGGACCTGAAAGTTTTGCTCTGTATCTTTGTATTTGGTTATCCGTACAGGTGCATTGCTTTTCTTTGTCACCTAAAAAACCGCAAGGACAAGGATTCATTGCACCAACTAGCATAAATTTTGCCGGATATTTGATTGAATTCTTTGTTCTGGAAATTACAACATCACCGTCTTCTAGCGGTTGTCTAAGGACTTCTAAAACTTGTCTTGGAAATTCAACCATTTCGTCTAAAAATAATACACCTCTGTGTGCAAGTGTTATTTCTCCTGGTTTTGGATTTGCTCCACCACCTATAATTCCGTTTTGAGAAGCTGTGTGGTGAACAGCTCTGTATGGACGCTTTGTCATTAAAGGTTCTTCTGGGGATAATAATCCGCAGATGCTGTATATCTTTGTGAGTTCTAATGCTTCTCTTAGCTCTAGTGGCGGTAAAATTGAGGCTAAACATTTTGCCATAAGAGTTTTTCCGGATCCAGGGGAACCGGACATAAGAATGTTATGACCTCCTGCTGCTGCAATTTCTAAAGCTTTTTTAGCTTTCTGCTGTCCTTTCACGTCCTTGAAGTCATATATATAATCTGTTTCTGCGCCTTTTTCCAGATACTCGTTAATATCAACTATTGTTTGTTGGATTGGAGTTTCTGAAAAATGATGTACAATATCACCTAGGTGTTTCGCTCCAAAAACTTTAACACCCTGAACAAGCGCAGCTTCTCGTGCATTTTCTTCCGGTACAAAAACTGTTTCTACTCCACTTTCTTTTAATCCGCTAACAAGAGGCAATATTCCATTAACTCGTCTTAACGTTCCATCTAGTGAAAGTTCTCCTAAGAATGCCATTTTGTCATCATCAGGAATTGCAATTCCTTGCTCTTTTAGAATCCCGATTGCGATTGGCAAATCAAAATATGTTCCTTCTTTTCTAATATCAGCTGGTGCTAAGTTTACAATAACTTTGCCTGAAGGAAAAGAAAACCCCGAATTTTTTATTGCAGAGTGCACTCTTTCCTTTGCTTCATTCACAGCATTATCGGGCAAGCCAACAATACTTATCCCTGGGACAGAAAAAATTGCGTCAACTTCCACTTCTATTTTGCAAGAATTTATTCCAATCGTTGCTGCTGTAATCGCTTTTGTAACCATAGATAAGATTATACAACAAAATTAAGAATCAGAAAGCAGTGAAGAAATTTCTGCAACAATTCTGGAAATATCCGGCCCGCCAAAAATAGCTTCAAGGATAAGTGAAGCGTTGATTATTGTAGTTTCTCGATACTCCATTGTGTCGACATCTATAATATTAAACTCAACGTAATCTTCTCCGACGTATACAAGTTTTCCGTATTCCGCTCCTGTTGCCCATCTCAAAAATATGTATTTTTGTTCAAAAACTTTGAGTCTGTTTATTAATTTCATCTAAATACCTTCGCCTTAAATGTATATAATATTATTAGTCTTATTTTTTATAAAGTCAAATTTTAATCAATTCTTTGCAATAACAAATCTTTAAGAGATTCTTCAGCTTCTTTTGTAAGATTTATAAATTTATAGCTGTAAAGATATTGTTGAAAATGTTCTTCATCGTCTTCCTCAAGACGTTTTCGTACAAAACATGTTTCTGTAAAAACTTTGCAAGACGGATTCTTTATCCAACAACTTTGAGGTAATTCTAATGTCACGATAGCAGGCAATTTTTCATAAATACCATTAACAGTGTCTTTTAAATAAAAAGCCAAACCGCCAAGTGCTATATCATGTGTGGTTGTATTAATTTCAAAACCATCATTGTATTTAATGTGTACCGGAAGTGAAATTCTGTTTCTGGAACTGTTTCTCATTTGAATAAATTCCCACATTTTAGGAATGCTAACTTCAAATAAAACTTCTGCAATATTTAGTTGGGCATCGTTTATAAAAATTTCTGTTCTGTACACGCCGTCTACAGTGTACACTTTTATTTCAGCAGGTGTCTTTCTTTTCGGTTTCTCAAAATTAACAGGTGCTTCTGCTAAAAAATAAGCTTGTTTTGCATCAATAAAACGAAGTTTTAATTTGTGAACTTGTTTTCTGCCTAGTTCGGTATATGTCAGATAAATATGTGTTACTAACGAATCTCTTAATATATTATCTTGCATATTAATGCCCTCCAAATTTAAAGATATCACATAAATGTAAAGATAACAATAAGTATTTATCTTGACGGTTAATAAGAAAAGCTGTAAAATCAATCTTATGTGTAGAATAGGTGCAATAAAATCGAAAAAGAAATTACATCCATCAATTGCTTTAAAATTGATGAGAAGCCAGCAAGAAGGACATGATGATTCCGGATTTGCTTTTGTAATGCAGGACATGGGCGGTTTGTTTGAAAATTATAAAGAACTTCCGCTTTTATCAATGGCGGCAACTGTAGAAGGAACTCGTCTTGCGGAAGATATTTTGCGAGAAATCGGTTTTTCTCGTGTAATGCAATGGTCGCCTGATATTAATAATCAAAAAGGCTTGAAAATAGAAGCAATGCCAAATTATATATTTGAAGTTTTGCAGTATCCGAAAAGCTACAAACATGCAACTAAGGAAGAAAAAGAAGAACTTCTTATTGATACTTCCATTAGATTGCGAAAAGCTCTTGAAGAATCCAATTCCGGCTTTATATATTCTTTTTGGCCGGATACATTGACGCTTAAAGAAATTGGCAGCCCTCGTGATATAGGAACATATTTTAATTTATGGGAAGGTAACAAAGATTTAACGTCAAGCATAATTACTGCTCAATGTAGACAGAATACTAATTATGATATAGTTAGATATGCTGCTCACCCATTTTTTATAGAAGGTTATACAGGACTTGTTAATGGCGAAAACACTTTCTATGAGAAGAATAAATCCTATCAAAAAAAACTTTATAAAGGATATATGGGGTTTGAATCAGATTCTCAATGCTTGTTGTATACATTGCATTATATTCACAAAATTCTCAAGTGGCCTATTCAATACTTTAAACATACGATTACACCACTTGAGTATGACGAGATTGTAAAACGTACAGATAAAGAAATTTTATTGAGAATAAAAGCTTCTTTAGCACATTTAGAAATCAACGGGCCGAATACCTTATTAGCAGTAACACCTGATAAAGAAATGCTTTGTGTATGTGATTCTAAAAAGTTACGACCTGTTGTAATAGGCAAAAACGAAGATACTGTTATAATGACTTCTGAAGTTGTCGGAATTAATGATTTAATGCCGGATAGAAATATAGAAGATGATATTTATCCAAATGAACATGAAACAATAATAGTAAAAAATGATTTAACGGTGGAAAGATGGCAGCAGTAAAGATAAATGAATTACATAAAAGCGATTTACCTTGGATAGTTGAGTATGATGAAAGTAAATGTATTCAATGCGGTAAATGTACTGCGGTGTGTTCTTTTAATGCAATTTCACCGGCAGTGGAATTGAGAAAAATCTCTCATTCTATAACCGAAAAGAATAAGACTGAAAAAGTTCTTGTAATAAAACAAAATGTTTCTTTAGAAAATTATTGTCATGGTTGTGGAATGTGCGCAAATGTTTGTCCAAACGGTGCAATTAAACTTATTAGAAACAAAGATGATAAGTATTCTGTTGCTTATAGAGCAAAAAAAGCTGATTCTTTCAAAAAAGGCGGACGTTCAAACTTGAATACTGAAGGTCGTACCTTGGATAAAATTAAAATCGGTAGAATATCTCAAATGACAGACCCGTCTTTAGATGCACAAAGACATACGTTTGAATTAAAAACTCCTTTTGGCAGGGTTTTGAAAGCTGATAAACTTAATTTTGATGTAAAAGACGGAAAGATTATTGAAACAACTCAACTTCCTCCTAATCGTTGGATTTATCCGATAATATTCGGTGACATGTCTATTGGTGCGGTTTCTTGGAGAATGTGGGAAGCAATGGCAATTGCAACTGCATATTTGAATGAAGTTATGGGAATTCCAATCCGTATGTGTACCGGAGAAGGCGGAATTCCGACGAAGCTTTTAAAATCAAGATATGTAAAATACATGATTTTGCAAATAGCATCAGGTCATTTTGGGTGGAACAGAATTATAAAATCATTACCGGAAATGACAGAAGACCCTGCCGGTATACTTATTAAAATCGGTCAAGGTGCAAAACCCGGTGATGGTGGTCTGTTACTTGCAAGTAAAGTTGCAAAATATGTTCAGGAAATTAGAGGTGTACCAAAAGCTGATTTGCTTTCTCCGCCTACTCATCAAGGTTTGTATTCAATAGAGGAAAGTGTTCAGAAGATGTTTTTGTCTATGAATGCGGCATTTAATTTTAAAGTTCCGGTTGCGATTAAGGTTGCCGCTTCAGTAACGAGCGTGTCTGTTTACAACAATTTGTTGCGTGATCCATATAATATTGTTGGCGGATTCTTTCTTGATGGCTTGGCAGGTGGTACAGGTGCAGCTCACGAGATTTCTTTAAACCATACGGGGCACCCGATTACATCAAAATTAAGAGATTGCTACCTTGCTGCTGTTCATCAAGGACGTCAAGGGGAAATACCTTTGTTTGCCGGAGGCGGTTTAGGACAAACCGGAAGCTTTGCGGCGGATGCGTTTAAACTTATTTGTTTGGGCGCAAATGGTGTGTTTACAGGTAGAATGCTTATGGAAATAGCCGGTTGTGTCGGAAGTGATACCGGAAGATGTAACGCTTGCAATACAGGACTTTGTCCGGCAGGGATTGCAGCTCAAAAAGAATGTCTTGTAAAAAGGCTTGATGTTGATAAAGTTGCACAAAATTTGGTCAACTATATTTTGGCAACGGATATCGAACTCAAAAAACTAATGGCTCCGGTAGGATGTTCAACTTTGCCGGTAGGTCGTTCAGATGCGCTCATTACGGTAGATAAACATATATCGAATAGATTGGACATTCAGTATAGTTGTTAAAAATTTGAAAAACGACCTTGTGACCTAAAGACTTATTCCAAAAAGGAAATACCATGACAATATGTAAAATAAAAACACTCAAAAATAATATAAGAATGTCAACTCAAGAGCTTCTTCAGACAATAGAGAAGAAAATTGAAAACGGACATACGGAATTTGAAATAGAAGCATGCGGACAACATGATATTGGTGGTTCAAGCTGGACAAAGAACGGAAAAAATCTGATATTTAATATTACTAATCCTGGGCAGCGTGTCGGTGCAATGGGTATGGATGGAACAAAAATTGTTGTAGATGGCTCTGCTCCTGCTGATATTGGTTGGTTAAATTCCGGTGCAGAAATTGTTGTTAAAGGTGATGGTGGAGATACTGCAGCACATTGCGCAGCCGGTGGAAAAATCTATGTTGCAGGTCGTGTTGGAACTCGTTCCGGTGCTTTGATGAAACATGACCCTAAATTTGAACCTCCGCAATTTTGGGTTCTAAAAAACACAGGCTCTTTTAGTTTTGAATTCATGGGCGGCGGTATTGCTGTTGTCTGCGGTTATGATTGTGAAGATTTGCCGTCTGTTTTGGGAAATCGTTCTTGTGTAGGTATGGTTGGCGGAACTGTTTATGTGAGAGGTAAAGTCGAGGGGCTTGCAAAATGCGTGGAACAAGTTAAGCTTGACAAATATGACAAAGATTTTCTAAAATCCGGCATGAAGGAATTTTTGTCAGAAATTGATGAAACAAATTTAGCTGAGGAGCTTTTAGATTTTTCAAAGTGGACAAAAATTATACCATTGCCTAAGGAATTGAAAGAAAAGAAAATTAGCGTAAAGGAATTTAAACAGCAAGAGTGGTTTGAAGATGGTTTGTTTGGAGATTTGGTCGATGATAATGGAGAAGTCTATACATTGGCTCAAACTGGTGTTGCTCGATTACGAAAACCAATTTGGGATAAAGATTTGTGTGTAGGTTGTGATTTATGCTTGAAAAATTGTCCTCAAGCAGCAATAAATGAAACCTTAAAAAAATATTCGGTAGAAGATGAAAGATGTATTGGTTGTGGAATTTGTCAGGCTGTTTGCCCGAAAAAAGCTTGGCAAATGATATAGTCTTATGAAATAGCTGACGAAATGTTCAAGTAAAATAATTTGGTCGAAAAATAGGGCATATACAGTATGAAAATAAAACAAAAAGTGCTATAATCCTAAATATGAGAATTGTAACCAATAAAGAATTAAGTAGTTATAAAGTTTTACCATTTGATTTATATACAGAATCCAGAAACAAGATTCTGGAGGCTGGTGAGGTTTTGACCCCTGGTAAATTAATAATGCTTAAAAACCATGTAAAAATTTATACAGAAGAGTTTAATAGTGAAGAAGGTTCTGTAGACACAATCCCCGTAGAAGGCACAATGCCGGCAGCTCAGCTATTTAATTTTACGTATGAATCTATAGATTCTTCTGAGTTTGAAACGGTTATTAATAAAGATAGCTATGTAAAAACAGAAACTCAGGTTAAGATTAAGTATTTTTATAAAAAAGTCTTTGATTTATTACAACAAGGATATTATGAAGAAGCTATTTTTAAATTAAATACACTTGTTGGAATCTTAAAAACAGAAGTTTATAAAAAAGTAAGCAAATCAGGAAAAGGTTCCAAAGTAAGATTTTTAGGAGAATATGAACTTTGTCATCCGTTGAATGTTGCGATAATTTCCGGATTAATTGCAAAGAAATTGGAGTATACAACCCTTGCAGTTGACCAAGTTATATTGGCAGGTTTGTTGCACGATATCGGCAAAATTAGAATAGACCTTCCGGATTCTCAAGCTTTGTTGACAATGAATGAAGACGAGGTTAAAAACCATACAATAATTGGTTATCGTATGATAAGAGATGAATTTGATTTACCGGAAGAAGTTGCTAAAGTTGCACTGGAACACCATGAAAATAATGACGGTTCCGGTTATCCTCAAGGACTTTCCAGTGATTATATTTCAGAATACAGTCAAATAGTTAATGTTGCCAACTATTATGACAACTTGGCATTTAATAGAACACACAATATGGTAACGAATAATAAAGAAGCTTTGAGAACGATGCTAGAAGTTGGTACAAAGAAATTTTCTGCAAAAATGCTTTATACATTTATACATATGTTTAATTATGATGATTCAAAAAATTTTAATGACATGGTAGTATAGCTCTGGTTTTTAAATATAAAATGGTGTGTCGATGGCAGATTTAGTAGAGAAATTAAAAGAAATCGGATTTAATACTTATGAGGCAAAAGTATATATTGCGTTGCTTAAAAAATATCCAGCAACAGGCTACGAGGTTGCAAAACTTGCGAATATTCCTCAATCTAGAACGTATGATACATTAAAAGTTTTAGAAGAAAAAAATATAGTAGTGTCTGCTAATACAAAACCTGTAACGTACACTCCGATTAAGCCCAAACAATTGACTTCTGCGTATTTAAAAAAGATGAATTCAACTGTTAATTATTTGGATAAGCATCTTCCTGAGGTTAAAGATAATTATAATGAGCCTATTATAACAATAAACGGAATTCAAAATATTCAAGAAAAGATTATTGAAGTTATTCAGAATGCTAAACGGGAAATTTATATGGAAGTTTGGTCGCAGGATTTTAAAGTTTTTGAGAAGGAACTTTTGAATGCTTATAACCGAAATGTAGAAATTAGAATTGTAGGATATGATAATTTTACTTCTCGTTTTGGCTTGGTGTTTGAACACGCATTTGCTCGTGATATAGAACTATCTCTCGGTGGTAGAATGATTATTATTGCCGCAGATGATGAGGAAGGTGTGATAGGAAAAGTGTCATCATTAAAAAATGATATTTCCGACACAAATATTATCTGGACGAAAAATAGAGGCATTGTGTTTATTATTAAAGAATTTATTGTACACGATATGTATTTAATTGACGTAGAAGAAAATCTGGTTGAACAAATGAAATATATTTACGGAAAAGGCTTTAAACGATTAAAAGATAAAGTCCTTGGCACAAATGCAACATATATGATTCATTAGTTTTTATTTATTGACCGCCCTTGTTAGCACTACTGTCCTGTAACAACAAATTGCTTTCTAATCTCCCTAGTTAGGGAGGTCGCAGTCGTGTGAACGTAAGTGAACTACGAATGCGGGTGGGTATTAATTGATGTCTGTATTCTTCCCCCTCGCCCCTTGTGGGAGAGGGAGCAGTCGTTCTTGAGCTATGCGAAAGTTACGAATGCGGGTGAGGGGATTTTACATTTTCCCGTCCCTACTGACTTTCGCCTCCGTATTGTAACGATTTGTAACAATCTTCTCAAAAACCCTAAAGTTTTCAAAAAAAATGCCGATATATATACCATAGAGAAAAGAAAAAACAAAAGGAGTAGAAAAATGACAGACGGAATTGGAAGACTTTCAGGATATGGTTACGGTATCGGAGGCTTTATGCCACGTAACAACAAGGAAGAAGTTGCTAAAGATAATCAGCAACAAGCTCCTGTAGCAGATAATAAACCAGCAGAAACACAAGTAGATCCTTCAAAGGTAATGGAGTTTCTCGCTAACAATAATTTCTTTGTAGCGCCACAAGCTGCTCCAAAGGAAGTAACAGATGTTGAAGGTGCAGCGGCCTTGGATTCTGCAACACAAGATAGAGTTGCTGGATATATGGAACAATTTGAAATGATTTATGGAATTGTTCAAGAAGAATTTGGCGAAGAAATGGCACCTGCTGTGATGGATGTAGTAATGGACAAACTAATGGGCATGGCAGCTTAATAAGCTTTGCCCAGAGCAAAATTTCTCTCAAAATCTCGTAATTTTTCTACACTTACTATTTATTAAGGTTGATTTTATTCCAAAATCAACCTTTTTTATGTACTACGTACGTAGACACAACTGTCGGCTTCTTGGAAAAAACTACAAGATTATTTAAAATTACCAACTACGCCTCAAGTGTGAACCTACAATCTTGGCGCCTTCCCTCCCTTTATAGGGGGAGGGTTAGGGTGGGGGCTAATATTTATCTTGTCTTGCAAACATTTTGTCGGCTTTCAAAAGTGGAAAATTAAAAATGGAAAATAGTTTAAAAACAATTAATAGTTGTAATTACAATCTTGGCGCATTCCCTTCTTTTATAGGGGGAGGTACAGATTCTTCTAAAACTTTATTCTCTCCCGTAACATCCATTGAGCGGGAGAGATGTCACGTTAGTGACAGAGAGGGAAGGGTGTGGGCTAATTTGTAAGACAGAAGTATTACTTTCAATGGTCGAAAATTGAAAGTGGAAAGCTATTTTAAATAAATTTTATTTACCCTTCTAATAACTTTATAGTGCCGTCTTTGCGAAAAAATCTATGATTTTCGTGGCAATCTATAAGTTTAAAATAAATGCACATTCTTAGTGTTGCGATTGCTTCTTGAACTCACTCACATTATGAATGTAACGAAATGTTATCAATTGTAAAGTGAATAAAATTTTCTTTACAAAACTCTCAAGCTCAATCATAATGCCTAACGGGACGGGACGGGACGGGACGGGACGGGACGGACCCCACTATGTTTAGGGTGAGCAATTCTCAAACTTTCAAAAACTTAAGATAAATATAGGGATTCGAATCTTAATGTTAATAAGATATAGGAGGAAATTTATAATGGAAAAATTATCAGGAATTAAGTTCGCAATGAATTATTTTAAGAATACAGGACGAGGATGGGCGGAAATGGATCCACGTGGATTTAAGAAAATAAAACGGTTATATTACTACGCGAATGGTGGAAATGCTGAAGATATTGTAAAGTGTGTTCAACGCAATGATGGGACAGTATTTCGTACATATTTCAATAAACAAGGTGAACCACTTAAAACATATAAAGAATCACGACTTTCTAGCTCGCATATTTTTGAATATGCAAGCTTTGGTGAAACAAGAATAATCAATCAATTTAATGATGATATTTTAAAGCCTCGTTTAATTGGTGAAAAAATTGTTAATAATGGTCAAATTTTGAAAAATACATTGGTATAAGAATGTAGGTTGGGGTTTCACCCCAACAAAAACATAAGAATCAACGATGCATGATTTAATATTAAATCATGCATTGTTGTTATCAATATTCCCCACTTGAGTAATGCCAAATCACCGACATGTCAAATAGCATGACAACCTTAATCGGAGTTAAATATAAGTATATTAAATCTTTTTCATACTTCCAGCTATTCTTAATTCCAAGAGCCGATTAGGCTCTTTTTTTTCTCCTACACACGTAGGCACAACTGTCGGCTTCTTGGTAAAAAATACAAGATTGTATAGAAATTACCAACTCCGCCTCGAATGTGAACCTACAATCTTGGCGCCTTCCCTCCCTTTATAGGGGGAGGGTTAGGGTG
>URPS01000025.1 GCA_900549855.1 uncultured bacterium
TACAAGTATGGCGCATTCCCTCTCCTAGCAGGAGAGGGTTAGGGTGAGGTAGAAGTTCCGCATGTAGACACTGTCGACTGCTATGTGGGGACTATAGCGTTGTTATACTCGCCCGAATAATCCAAGATGGGGTTAGGATGGGTATTAACCCGCAAGGGCAGATTAAAAATCGCAATGTATGTTAGATTAAATAATTTCCAACAAAAAACCGGTGAAATCAAAAAATCACCGGTTTTTGTTGTACTAAAAAATTTACATTTTTCTTCCGTAAATTACTCTATCAATCCCTGTCAAATCTTTTATTATCGTTACATCAGTAAAATGTTCCTGCATAAAAGCTTTTACGGCATTACTCTCTCCAATCCCGAGTTCGTACATTAGCCAACCACCCTCTTTTAAAAACTCAGGCGCTTTTTCTGTAATTTTTCGATAAAACTCTAATCCGTCTTCGTCCGCCCTTAATGCTAATTCCGGTTCCTTCATAACTTCTTCTGATAATTCTACGTCATGCGGAATATATGGCGGATTAGAAATTATTATATCGAATTTTTCTTCTTCTCTTACTTTTTCAAAAAGGTCCGACTTTCTAAAAACCGCTCTGTTATTAATTCCAAGCTTTGTTACATTATCCAAAGCAACCCTTAATGCATCAGAAGAAATATCAACTCCCAAAACTGTTGCGTCTGTATTTTTTGCAATAGTACAAGCTATACAACCGGAACCTGTTCCAATATCCAAAACATTCTTGAAATCATTTGCTTGGATAAGTTCTATGGCTTTTCTAACAAGGATTTCTGTTTCATCTCTCGGTATTAGTACCGCAGGAGTCACTTTGAAAAATTCTCCCATGAAATACCCTTCTCCCGTTAAATATTGCACAGGAATGCGTTCTTTTATTCTAAGTTCAACCTTCTCTTTTATTAAATTGAGCTCTATATCGCTCAAAACCCTGCCCAAAATTTTATCTTTTTCTGTAAATTTACAAAAATGTTCAAGCAGTATTTTCACTTCTGCGATTGCTTCATTTTCTTCGATTCCTGCATCAGTCAACATTTTTATAATCGTCTGAATATTCATTTAATATACTCTCAATCTCGTTTCTTAAATCCAATTTGGATAATTCTTCTACATCTTTTTTCTCAATAGAATATTTTTTGCACAATCTGTCGTAATAGTAAAGTTGCTTTTTTGTAGGAGCTTCTTTTGACATTTTTACTTCTTGCAAAAATTTTCTTTTTTTCTTCTCAAATTCTTTGTTTGCTTCTATTATAGGACGCTGTTTTTCTTTGTATTCATAATATTTGATACATTCTTTAATATAATCTTCAGTATCCTTAAGAAAACTTTTTTCATTGATATAATCAGCCAAAAATGGAAATCTGGAAGCATTAAGCTCCAAATAATACTTTTCATCCTCTAAAAACTTGTCCATAATCTCAGAACAAGTTAAACTCAAATTCTGTTTCACTAACGCTCTTAAAAAATTACATACCCCGCTTTTCTGTGTTTTGTCAAAGTCGGGGTATATTCTGTTTTTAATTTGGTACATTTAAACCATTTTCCTTTTTGCCTTTTCCTTTTTCCGCCTGTTGCAGACTTGCTATTTTTGCTACCATTTCAACAAGTCTTCAACTCCAAATTTTTTGCCAGCTTCGTTATTGGTAAACTTCATAAGCTTTTCTTTAAGCGGATTAGTTTGATATGCTCTATGTCGCTCTCTTGAATCAGCTTCATTTTCAAATTCTGTATTACTAATAACTGTAAATCTCTTTTTATTTTCAACTGTCATATTCTAAATTGCCTCTCTTTAATCTTTAAATATCTCTTATGTATATATAAAGTATTTAAACATTAAAAAATTGCCTTTTTGAAGTTGTTTTATTAAGAATTGTAACAAAAAGAAATCTTTTTTTCAATTTTTGTAATATTTGATAACAAAATACACATCTGTTACTAATAGAAAATTTCCGGAGCAACACACTTTATAGATTCAGGCTTGTTGCTTTTTATAAATGTATCAACAATAAAACCTGTAAGTAAATCTTGTTTCAAAAATGTAGAACGAATAATATCTTTTTGGGGTGTTAGTTGCTTAATATTTTTAATTGGTGTACTTTGTGGAAAAAATTTTGTTGTAATTGCTTTAATCATATTGTAATCTCCTTTTATATCAACATTAAATCCTAAATACATTGACATAGATATTACCCAACTCAGCAATATGATATTAGCCATTTAGATAATGAAAAGTTAAAAATAAAAAATTAAAATCCTTTGTATTTAAGAAATTTATGTAAAAAAATGCGTTTTGTAACGTTTTGTAAAATTTTAAGGCAAAACCCTAAAGTTTTAAAAAAAAATGCCGATAACAATAATACAAAAATAAAGGGCAAAAGGATATGGCAGAATCATTTAATTTAAACAGTTATTTACAGTCTTATCAAAAAACGAACTATGATCCGACAAAACAACATGCTGCGGCTGAAGCTAAAATGGAAGAAAAGCTTCAACAGCAAGCAGCAGATGCTGTTCAAGGAAACAGTTTCTTGTCATTAACTTTGTCAGAAAAAATGGCAGAACTTGGTATCGGTGAAAGAGTTCTTAAACAAATGGGTGATACCGCAGCGAGCTTGATTACGGATATTGTTACACCTTTAGGTGATTATCTTTCTAAGTATGAAAATATTTTTGACCAAAGAGTTTATAATTCAGAAATCCAAAGTTATGCAAAACAAATGTTCTTTGCATCTCGTGCAATGGCTCAAGAAGCTGCTGAAAATACAACGGGACAAAACTTTGTATATGATATGTAATTAGAATTTCCTCCTCCTTTTTCTAAATAAAAAAATCCTGCTCTTAAAAAAGAACAGGATTTTTGTTTTAGACCTATAAATTATAAAGCAGCTTTTGCAGCTTCTACAACAATAGAGAATGCTTCTTTATCATTAACAGCAAGGTCTGCAAGCATTTTTCTGTTAACTTGAATGTTTGCTTTCTTGCAAGCGTTTACAAATCTTGAGTAGCTCATACCTTCTGCTCTAACAGCAGCGTTGATTCTAACAATCCATAAACGACGCATGTTACGTTTTGTAGCACGTCTATCTCTGTAAGCGTATTTAAGAGCTTTCATTACAGCAATGTTAGCAACCTTAAATATTCTGCTTCTTGCGCCTTTGAAGCCTTTAGCAAGCTTTAATATTTTTTTGTGTCTGTTACGACATACATTTCCACGTTTAATTCTCATTGTTCAACACTCCTATCTAGCATACTTCTTGTAAGGTAACTCTTTAGAAATCAATTTTTCGTGAGTTTCAGAAATTACAACATCTCCAAAAATCTTACGTTTTCTTGATTCTGACTTGTGTTGAAGCAAGTGACCGATACCTGCATGTCTTCTTGTGATTTTACCTGTGCCAGTAACTTTATATCTTTTAGCTGCTGCACGGTGAGTTTTTAATTTTGGCATTTTTAGTCTCCTTAACTTTTGTGCATAATCCGAGCAAGGCATACCATAGCACTATACTTCGGCATGTTTAGTTTAGGATAAACCAAAAACACTGTCAAGCCCATGTGTTTATTGAATTTGCAAAAGAATAATATTTTAATCTTTATTTGTTAAAATTAAAAGATTCAATTTGATTCTTTTGTTCAATTGTTATATTAAAATATTTTTTTCCTGTTTGTGCGCTCAATTTAACATCTTTTGTTAAAGGAAAATTCTGGATATCATCACGTATATTCCAGTTTGTTTTTAACCAATCCTTAGCTTCATTGACATTTTCCAAATTCTTAACTTGGTCTAACAACGCTAAAACTTTTAAAATATCGCTTTGATCGTTATTCTCAGTTGTAGAAACGATAGAGTATACAGAATATTGATTAAATGTCATGTTATCTCCTTTATACAAACTGCTATTTATATTTACGGCATAATTTTGAAAAACTTTAGTGATTTGAGAATGATTGTTACAAAAGTTTACAGCAGTGAGTGGAATGGAAAGTGGTCTTAAAATTTATATATTAAACTTTTTCTAGTAGTTTAAAAATGATAATGGCGCATCCCCTCCCTTTATAGGGGGAGGGTTAGGGTGGGGGCTTGCCCGTAGGGGAATTATGAAATAATTTAAAAATATTAATATTAAAAAAATAATAAATTTAAAAATTTTTAAATTAGCCCCCACCCGAATTTCTAAATTCACTATCGTTCGTTAATAAATTCTACCATGTCTTGGATTATTCGGGCGAGCATAACATTCCAATAACAACAAATCCTAACGGATTTTAATTGTTATTTTCATGTTATTTGCTCTTACGGGCTAGCTCGCTAACGCTCGACGTCGCCCTACCGAAAATCCGCTTCCCCTATAAAGGGAGGGGCCGCACAACACGTTTACCTACTAAAAGAAGGCGTGGACAAACTGTCCACGCCTTCTGCTAAGCTTCTTCACCTCTAAGCATCTATTCTGCTCTTTTTTTGAAGCATCCGTTTTCTTTATCATATTCATAATAAATGCCGTCTTTTTCGCATACCCAAGGGTAGTTTGCTGTAAAATTGTAACCATTTTTGTATGCTTCAAGAAGTGCTTCATAGTATATATTTGTTTCAGTTCTATTTATAGCTTTGCCAGCTTGCGTAAATTCTTTATTAATGCTTCCGTCAGTATTTCTTGTATTTATACTAAACGCTTTGAATTTCTTATTTTCAGGATTCCATACATATAAATATGTGCCTTGTTCAGAAAACTGATAATAAGTTCCGGTTGTCTTAGCAGATGTTAAATTCAATTTTTCTGCTGCAGCCTGCATTTCTGTAACAACTTCATCAGATTTATAAATAATTTCTTCGGTTGGTTTATCAACAACCTCAGTTTTATCCACAGTATTATTTTCTACTGTATTTGAAGGTGCATTTTTAGCTTGAACTGTGACTGTTGAGTTATTTGCAAAAGTCATTTCACGCAAAGAGTCTTTATATCCTTCCAAGCCTTCTTTATGGCGCTTTGTCTCATAATCTAATTGATAATACTTGCCGTCTTTTTCAAAAATAGTAGGGTCATCCGTTCTGTTGTAACCATATACCAATGATAACAAAATTTGGTTAACTTCATAATTTTGATAATTAGAAACTGTTGGACTACCGGTAACTCCACCTATGAATGGTAAATCTGTAGAATCGCCTTGTGCGAATTTTTCTGCTGCCTGACTAGTCCAGTTATTAATTTCTAAATACTTTTGAGCTTTTGCGTCCCACAAGTAAACTTTGCTGCTGTCAGAAGTTGCATAAATGCCTTCCCAAGCTGTTTTTACAACTTCTTTGCCATCAACATTAGATGGAGCTCCTTCTGGAAAGTTATTACTGATAATCTTTGGAGTATTTGTATAGTTTATTGTTGTGTCAACAGCAGCTTCAAATTCTGCAGCATCAACTTTTGCAGTTGCAACATTCGCATACCCGCGAATATAAATGTCACCTTGAACTTCATTACCACGATTGTAATTTACTCCGGATACATTATCTATTTTTTTAGCGTCAATATTCTCATCATAAACGGTACTAAATATAACTCGTTGACCATCAAAGCTTATATTAGTAATGGAATCAGAATATTTAGCCAATGCTTGTTTAACAGCTTCTTGTACTTCTTTTACAAAAGCTTGTTTTGTTGTTTCATCTTTCCAACTATAAGCGATATGAGCAAAATCTCCACTGTCCGGATTGCTCCATTCTGATTTACCGGTTACAAAGTTTTCATAACTATCACCTTTAGTTACATAGTATTTTGCATAAATAGGGTCTAGTAATGACTTAATATAAGTTTTTATTTCATCTACTTTTGCTTGATTATTTTTACTTTCACTTTCACTCGCATTACTTACTCCATAAGTTTCCCAATAATCATTAGAATAAGCATCTCCGCTTCTTTCAACTTCTATATTTGGATTTTGTTGAACAGTTTCTAATTTTGTATTACTTAATGAAATTGCTTTTGCGTTTCTATTTTGTATATATTTATCAAAATAATTTACACCTTCTGCATTATCACCGAGAAGATAGTTCATCATGTCTTTGATATCAATATTCACAGCAGGTCCATCTTGTATTGCCCCCATTTTTTGTGCTAATTCTGTTAGTTTACGTCTTTGTACCGTAAATGAATCTCCATCAACAACACCTGCAGCTAACAAAGCAGGACCTTTTGCCCATAGATATTGAAAAGCTCTATTTTCTGCACCTAAAGCTGGAGCCTCGTCCTCATCATCAGAATCAATATACGTATCAAAACGAATTACACCATTATAAGTATCATAGGAATCTTGGATATAATAGCCATATTCTTGATAAATTTCCGGATATTTTTGTTTCAAAGACTCTAAATATGAACCCTCAGCACCATTTTTAGCCAAAGCTTCAATTTCAGCATTAGTTTTGTAAGTTGTCTTTGATTGTCCATATGTTGTTAAATGTTCATAAATACCATTGTTAGCAAGTGTATCATAATAATTTTCCAACGTTGTTATCTTTCCGTCAGTTGAACCAATAGAAGACAAGAATGTTGTTAGAAGTTGTTCTATTTTAGAATCATCGTTTGCAATACTTTCAATATTTTCAATCCAAGCTTCCATTTGTGGATGGTTTTTATAATCTCCGCCATATGGAATTGCTGATAAACCGAATAATTCTAAAAATTCTTTTTGAGCGCATTGTGTGTAAACAGAATCAACAGAACTTCCATTAGCTCTTAATAACTCTATATTCTTATCATAAAGTTCTATATCAGCTTTTTCTGCATTTGCTAAACTTTGCAAATAATTTTTTAAGTAAGTTTTTGCATTTTCAGAAAGTGTTATGTTTCCATTATCATCCACATCTACTAATGCGTATATCGGAATGTCGCCAGTTTGAAACCAACCCGCATGTACTTGATTGTAACCATTTGAACTCTTAATTCTATCAGCCAGTTCTTGCATGTACTTTTCTTTTAAAGCTTTGAATGCAGTATCTTCATCACTATCAGTTGAAATACCGCCTACTGCCATTGAAGGAGAGTAATTATCAACTTCAACATCTGCAGTCGTACCATCGACATTTGTATATTTAGATTTAGCTTCTTTGCTTTCGCTTCTAATTGTTTCAGCATTATAGTTCACAACTTTTTGACAGGTTTCATAAGTTGCGATTGAGGTATTAGGATAATTCGAATTTGAGAATGATACGGTTTGATTTTCTGCACAAGCATTGTAGTAATCTTCCATTAACATTGATTTACCATCAGTTGAACCATATTTATAACAGAAATCATTAATTTTTTGCCAAATAGTAGCTTCTGTATCATCCGGAGTCAAGCCAAGCATTTTACAATAACCTGCATCAGCACAGCCTAAATAATCATATCTGTTTTTTTCTGTACTACCAAATTTGTCAGCATTTTCTTTTAAAAAGTCCATAATTGCTTTGACTGTTTTATCAGTAAATTCAATACTGTCACCATTAACTTTCACATTATATGTCGGATTTGATACCGTTTCAGGAACAACAGAAGTCATATAGCTTGAGATTGGTCCCCAATTAGAATCTTCATTCAAATATCCGGAAAATGCTTTTACACATTGATAATACATTTCATCTGCGGAATAGAAATCGCCATTATCTAAATACCTTTCCATCATTTCTGGCGTACCAAACCACGCTGAATCATATTGGTCGATTTGTACTCCAGAAAATTTTTCAGGATGAGCGTTTATGTATTCTTTTTGTTCATCTGTTAGGCTATTCATTAGTTTTGTAATATTTGCAGGGGTAATGTTAAAATAATTACACATTTCTTTTATAACATCTTCAAATACAGAAGAATCGCAAAGTCTGTTAGGAGTCAATGGTATTCGATAAGTTACACCATCAACGATTATTTCATCATAATCTGTTTCATGTCTACGATCCGGACCGTCATAATTATAATAACGACTATTTTTTCTTCTTGCTTCAAGTTCATCTTGAGTTAATGCCCTTGGGTCGGTAGCATTATTAGTTTTATTGGTTTCATTTGTTTTATCCGCATTGTCAATATTATCTGTTTTCAGTGTAGAGTCGTCTGTAGGAAGTTGAGGCTCATCTCCGACAGCACCTTTAAATTTATACTCTTTATCATCAGCCTTAAAGGTTACGGTGGTCCTGCCTTCAGCCTCCGTTTCTATTACTATATCAGTAACCAAACCTGCATTTTGTAGTTCAGTAATCTTCTCCAAAAGAGCAGATAAGCCTTTTTCAATAAAAAGCTTATTCAATTCTTCATAGTTAAAATCAACACTATTATTATTTCCGGTTACAGCTTGGGTGGAAGAATTTGATGTATTATTAGTGCGTAAAATTGATGCGGGATTATTGTTGTGATTTACACTTATACTCATATATGCTCCTAATGTAAGAAATTAGTGTTAAAAATAATTATGTATATTATATATAACGGCATTTTTTGATAAAACTTTAAGACTTTTTGTAATTTTTTACAAAAATTTACATTATTTGAGCAATATTAGTTTTTAATATTTATTCATCATTATCTTGTATGCCAATTAAATATTATTTATAATATAAAAATTGTAAAAGGAGGTTATATGGATTCTAGAGTTTTATTTAATATTGGCTATGGACTATATGTTGTTACTACAAAAGATAATAATGACAACGGTTGCATTATAAATACAGTTATGCAAGTTACGTCAGACCCTTGTCAAATTGCAATTGCAGTCAACAAAAGAAATTTAACCCAACAAATGATTTCAAGGACTAGAAAATTTAATCTTTCGGTTCTTTCTGAGCAAGCGAGTTTTGATATTTTTAAACATTTTGGTTACCAATCAGGACGTGATGTGGATAAATTTGCTAATTTTAGTGACGTCAAAAGAAGTCCAAATGGGCTTTATTATATTACGCAAGGAACTAATTCTTATATGTCAGCATATGTTCAGCAGGAAATTGATTTAGGAACGCATAGTTTGTTTATAGGTCAATTAGTTGCCGCAGAAATGTTGAGTGAAGTTCCAACGATGAGTTATGATTTTTATCAAAAAAATATAAAACCAAAGCCTCAAAATGAAAACAAAAAAGGATGGAGATGTAAAATTTGCGGATATATTTATGAAGGTGAAAATCTTCCGCAAGACTACATTTGTCCCGTTTGCAAACACGGTGCCGCTGATTTTGAAAAAATATAATACATTAAAAAATGGATTGCTAAAAACAAAATGTTTTGATAGAATCAGTTAATACGTTGAAAATAGAATACGGGCTAAAGATTTTAACACATTTTAACTATCAACGAAAGGAGGTTAAAATGATAGTTGAAATCACTGAAAAAGAACTACTGCTATTACTAGCAATAGTTCTTGCACTCAAAGTCCTTTAGTTAGGGCTACGGGTAAGGGTGAAATCAGCACCCTTGCCTGTATTCTTATTTTAACCGATTTTTTTAATTTTTCAAGTATAAAGAGGATTGTATGAAAACTTTGAAAGAGATTAAAGCACTAATTGATAATTAATTGGTAGTTGAAATTGGGCAATAAGTGCTTTATACTGTATATACGAACATTGAAAGTAATATTGGAATGAACAGGAAGTTATTGTCAGGCAATGCCTGACCTACTATTTGCTTTGTAAAAGGGAGTTGTTCATTCCAAAAGAAACAACAACATGGGGATGTACTGGTTTTGACGCCCGTCCGGTGAGGACAGAGGGCAAGCCGAACACACGAGAGTGTGTGAGGTGGAGTCGAGAAAAACAGTGTTGCGTTGCGAGAGCAATGCAAGCAGGTTTTTCGAGCGGAGCCGTTCATTCCAAAAGAAACAACAACATGGGGATGTACTGGTTTTGACGCTGTGATTGGTAGATCCGGGTTGCGAGTGCGGGCGCTGTTCCCGCTTATCAACGAGCAAATTAAATTAAATGCTACAGATAATGTTGTAGTTGCTGATTTCTCTAGAGCTGCTGCTCGTAGAGCTGCATAACAGACTTTGCAGTCAGCCTCTGATACAATCCATCTTGCCGATTGTATTGGACCACTATGCAAGACGCAGTGCACAGATGATGGTATGTGCATCAAGATAACCATTGGAGGTTAGGCTTCCGCAAAAAGTCTTTGGCTTAGTTCAGGTTTTGTAACTTTCCGTATTAAGTTGAGCTAATAAGTTACTACACTCGTAGATATTCGTTTTTATCCACAATGGACGTGGGTTCGACTCCCACCATCTCCAATTTATTTATTTCAACTAACAAAAAAAATATTTAGGTGCTTTATAGAATAATATTGAGCAGGGAAAATTTATGCTTATAAACAATCACGTATTTCAATATTATTCAACAAATAAATTCAGAACTGTTAATTTCAGGGCAAAGAACAGTGAATCAATGTTATTAGATATACCAAACTCTGAAGATAAACTGCCGGATGTCGACGTATTTGATCGGATGGATACCTCTGGTGATGGCGGTTTAACGGTTAGCAATTACAATAATATTACGGGAAATGCTCATCCTGATTTTTATAAAATCAGTAATCATAATCTCTGGTTATCAGCTTCCAGCTTTTTCCGCAGAGGAGTTGTATTAGGTAGTAACAACGGGTTTAATGATGTTGTAAAAATATTTTCTTCTCTTTTTAGTGAAAAAAGTGATGATAATAAATCAATGTTGATTTTAGGAATTGGACATTCGCAAGAACCATTTTCATATTTAGCCGTTATAAAAGAACTCATTAAGAACAAAAAGTTAGATGATGTATTGCACTTGCAAACGGTTGATTTGCAAGCAAAACCAACAAGAAATGTATTATTAAATTGTTCGCATTATGATGCCTATTTTCATAAACAACCGGAATTTGCTAAAACCAGTTTTGTAAAATACGCACAATTTTATGGTGATATTTTTGCAGGAACAGGATATAGAGTTAATGATGAGATTTTTAATTATTTATATAATACATATAACGACGCTAACAAGTCTAAATGGGCGACAAGAATTCAAGACGAAATAAAAAGCTATTCTGATAATTTGTTTGACGTGCTTTCCATAAATAATGTTTTAGGCTATATAGAAAATGATGACGAGTATTATAGCACAATAAAAAATCTTCCAAGAATCATTAAACCTGATGGATATTTAATTACTGACACAATATATGACCAACTTTTTAAAGAACTCGGTTTGGATAATAGTTTGAAAAAAATTAGTTTCGGTATTTATAAAAAAGTTGCAAAATAGCTTTTATAGTTACTAGCGATTTATTTTGCAAGATTTTTAACATAATACTCTAAAATACTTGATTTAATAGTATTCTATTAACATTTTGTTATGTTTAATTTATTATATAAGTAATAGAAAGTTTGCTTTTGGAAGAGAAGTGATGTGTATATTTATATTTCTTCCGCAAGTAAGATAAAAGATTTTAAATTAAACCCAATAAAAACAAGAGGTTAGTATGAAGAAGATTATTTTAGTATTAATGTTAATTTCATTAACAGCCGGCATTGGATTTGCAGCAGACAAGTGCTCCAAAGAATATTTGCAGAACAACAAGCATTTCGCAATTATGAATCCTGTTGCTGAAAGTGTTGCAGAACACGTGATTAAATCAAGTTTAAAGAAAGAAACCGGTGGGAAATATAAGGTTAAATTTGACGGTTATACTGTTTCCAGCATGAAAAAAGGTGTGTTCAAGAACCTTGAAATTACAGGTGAAAATATTAAGTCAGATGATATAACGATTCCGTATGTTCACTTGAAATCACTCACAGATTACAATTATGTAGATTATACTAAAGATCCGATTGAGTTCAAGTCTGATATGAAATTTGCTTACGATATGTTGTTATCTCAAGATAGTTTAAATACAGCATTAAAGAGTCCAAATTATAAGAATGTGATTGACAATATTAACAAAATTGCACATCCGATGTTTGAGGTTAAGGGTGTAAGTACAAAAATATTAAATAATAAATTATATATTTTAACAGAATATAATTTCCCAATTGCGCCATCTGCAAGAAATAAGGTATTTGTTGCGTCTTCTGATTTTGAAGTTCGTAATGGAAAAATTAGAGCCGTTAATGTTAATTTAGACAGTGCTTATGGAAAAATTTCACTAAACAAAGTCGCAAATATGCTAAACTTGTTGAATCCGCTAGAATTCACAATGCAACTATTAGAAACAAAAGAATGCAGTGCAAATGTTGAGAATGTAAACATTGTTGACAATAAAGTAAAAGTTGATGGTAAAATATTTATAAAGGGAGATTAAGCCATGAATTTTTCGCAAAAGCTGGGTCTGTTTATACTTATTGTAATATCAGTTGCTTACGTATATTTTTCATTCTTTAGTCCAAAAGATGGTTTTCATGTAAATTTTCCACACCATCAGGAAGAAGAATTGCCTCCGGTTGAAGAATTTACTCCGACAGAACCTGTTGAAGAACCTGCACAAGTTCAGGAACCGGTAAAAGAACACAGTTATAAAACCATTAAAATATTTGTAACAGACTCTAACGGCAATATACGCTCTGTAAACCGTAAGTGTGATAGTACAGTGGAAAAATCTTGTTTTGCGTTTGCAATAAAAGAGCTGGTGTCTGCTCCTACCAAATGGGAAAAATCAAAAGGCTTTACCTCTGAAATTCCTCAAGGAACAAAAATTCTTTCTGTGAGGGAAGGTGAAGGGAGTATAATGATAGACTTGTCTTCAGCGTTTGAAGCCGGTGGAGGAGCTGAAAGTACTTACACACGTGTAAAACAAGTTATCAAAACTGCGAAAGCCAACACAAATCTTCCTGTTTATTTATACATCAATGGTAAACAAGCTGATATTATTGGGGGTGAAGGGATTATGATTAAACAACCTTTGAGTGAAAGGTCTTTAGATGACTGAGAATAAAGATTTAGAATATTACATGAACCTTGATTGGACCTTAATTGAAGGTACCGATTTAGATTTTAACGGGAACCCTTATCATTATATTGAGATTAAAGAAATACCGAGCTTTGCTTTTTGCGCCAAGACTCGTGAAAAGGCGTTGGAAAATTACAAAAAACAGTTAAGACTTTCCCTCATGCTTATGCTTGAAGATGGTGAACATATAGTAGAACCTGGGGAAGAAACTGAAGATGATATTGATTGGGAAAGTATATGTCCGTAGCTAAGTTATCAGAAATTTATATTTCTAAATTAACCAAAGAAGATATTGATGATGTTGTTGATATAGAAGTAAGTGCTTATGGAAAACATCATTGGTCAAAGTCTTCTTTCTATGATGAGATGGCAAATAAACTTGCTAAATATTATGCTGCAAAAACAGCTGACGGTGAACTTGTTGGCTATGCCGGAACTTGGCATATTATTGATGAAGGGCATATTACAACAATTGCGGTAAAGAATGAATTCTTGAGAAATCATATTGGCGAGGCTATAATCCATAAGATTATTGAAGATTGTTACAAAGATATGGTAAAGTATTTGACTCTGGAAGTTCGAGTATCAAATATTCCTGCAATAAAATTGTATGAAAAATATGGTTTTCAGTCGCTTGGAACAAGAAAAGGGTATTATCAGGATAATAATGAGGACGCATTAATTATGTGGACTGAAAACATTTTTTACGATAAATTTAAAACAAGATACTTAGAAAATGTTGAAAATTTGAAAAAAGTAATAGAGATTAAATGAGCAAACGAGTAGAAAAACAGATAAATAGTTTCAAATACAAAGGTGAACCTATCAAGATTACGTTTGGCACGCTGATTTTGACCGGACTTTGTGTGTTGCTTATTATTATTGCTACATTTACTCAAATTACGCTTAAACATCCGTATTTCCCGTTGAATACATTTACATTTTTAGCCGGAAATGTTACAGATACTGAAATTTTACACCATTTTATTAAAAGTTATAAATATATACCGCAAATTCCGGTTGTGTTTTTTATTGTAGCGCTATTAGGCAGAAAATTTGGAATTTTATCAATTTTGATTTATATAATTTTAGGGCTCTTTTTCCCAATTTTTGCATTAGGCGGTGGCATAAGCTATTTATTTGAATACGGTTTTGGCTATATTTTAGCATTTATTCCGGCAATCTTTTTTGCAGGAACATTACTTAAAGGCAAAACTGATTTATTAAGAATATTTTTGATTTCCTTGATTGGTGTTTTAACAATCCATATTCTGGGAATTTTATACATGTTTTTCATCGCAACTCTAAGGCATGCACCTATGGATTTGGTAACAGGCTGGATAATGTCACAAAGTGGTGTACAAATTATTTATGACATCTTTTTTGCGATGATTGCAATCTTTTTAGGACGACAAGCAAGAAAATTGCTTTGGATTGTTATGTGTTAAGAATATTAATGGTGCATTGTATGCACCATTAACTTAAAAAATAGTGGCGGATGCTTCGCATCCGCCACTATTATTAGTTTAAACTATTAAACTGCATCTTACTTATTATCAAGAGCAGCAACACCTGGAAGAACTTTACCTTCGATAAATTCTAGAGATGCACCGCCACCAGTTGATACGTGAGTGAAATCTTCAGCTTTGAAGAATTTCTTAGCAGCAGAAACTGAATCACCACCGCCGATAACTGATGTAGCACCAGCTTTTGTAGCTTCAACAATAGCTTCTAATACAGCTTTAGTACCTTCTGCGAATTTAGGGTTTTCAAATGCGCCTACAGGTCCGTTCATAAGA
Source organism: uncultured bacterium (assembly GCA_900549855.1). Classification (GTDB taxonomy): domain Bacteria; phylum Cyanobacteriota; class Vampirovibrionia; order Gastranaerophilales; family Gastranaerophilaceae; genus CAG-196. The sequence continues at coordinate 14,735 of URPS01000025.1, forward strand.
ATTGTTTTTGAAGATTTAAGAACTTCTGCAAAAGCTTTTCTTGAATCAGGACCGGCATCAACACCTTCAAATCCATCAGGGATTTCATTAATTTTAACAAATTCGTTTTTGCCATTGCCAGAGAAATCATCTGTAACAAGAACGTCTGTAGCCATAACAAGCTTAACACCTTTTTCTTGAGCTTTCTTTTCGATAGCTTTAGCAACATCGATTTGGTCATCTTCACAAATTGAGTTACCAATTTTACCGCCGTTAGCTTTAACGAATGTGTAAGCCATACCACCGCCGATAATCATGTTATCAACTTTGTCTAGCAAGTTTTCCAAAACACCGATTTTAGAAGAAACTTTAGCACCGCCAACTACAGCTGTGAATGGTCTTGTTGGGTTGTCTAGAGCTTGAGATAAGCATCTGATTTCTTTTTCCATCAATAAACCTGAAACTGCAGGTTTAAGAACTTTTGCTAATTTAGCAGTTGAAGTGTGGTTTCTGTGAGCTGCGCCGAAGGCGTCGTTAACATAGAAATCGCCCAATTCAGCTAATTGGTTAGCGAAAGTCATATCGTCATCTTTAGCTTCTTCAGCTTTGTAGAAACGAATGTTTTCCAATAAAGCAATTTGACCGTCAGCAAGTTTTTCTACATAAGGTTTAGCTTCTTCAACAGAAGGGATGAATACGATTTCTTCGCCAAAAACTTTTGCCATATATTTAGCAACTGGTTCAAGAGAGAATTCCATATTTCTTTCGCCTTTTGGTCTGCCTAAGTGAGCCATAAGAACGATTCTAGCACCTTTTTCTTTTAAGAAATTTACAGTAGGAACGATAGCTTGAATACGAGTATCGTCAGTTACATTTTTGTTTTCATCAAGAGGTACGTTAACGTCAACTCTAACTAGAGCAACTTTTCCTTTGATGTCACCTAAATCTTTAATTGATTTTTTCATAATCTCTTTCCTTTCTTATTTGCAAATAATTGCATGATAATTATATTAAAAACAAAATTTCTTCTCAAGATGGGAAAAGAGTCTTTAGGTCATTAAGTCTTTAGGTCGTTAAGGCATTAAGTTCGTATAAAAATTTTGATTTTGGTATATGTTTTATTTTTCATTTATGAGCGTTAGCGAATTTAAAGAACTTAACGACTTAAAGACCTAGCGACTTAAAGACTTCCCAAAAAGTAAATTTTCTTTACAAATCGACAAAAGTCATGAGCAATTTTTTGGTGTTTACTATACAATGGTAATATTGAACAAAGGACGGTTGTATGATGGAAACATTTGAGCTAACAAACTACAATTTTTACTCTAGTCGTCTGGACATGGAACTTATCACAAACATTGTTGACACTCTAAAAGATATTCTTGAAGAAGATAAACAACAAGAACAACCATTGTTTTTGAAAGTTGCTGACGATTTTATAATGAATATTGCACGCAAAGTTGTTCAAGAAAAGAAAAAAACTTTTCTTATTGGAATAACCGGTGAAAGTGCTTCCGGTAAAACTGTTTTTGTTGATAATACTATTGAAGCTGTTGTGCGTGATAAAAAAGAAGGCATTTATACTGTTATTCGCCAAGATGATTATTACAAAGATACTTCTAAAGAGTTGCAAGAAGCAGGAAGTTATGATGCTCTATTCAAAACCGGCTTTAGCTTTGATACACCAGATGTAATAAATCTTCCTTTGATGAGAGAACATTTATTAGGCTTGAAAAAGGGCGAAACAATTGTTTCTCCAAAATATGATTTTGTTACTTGCGTTTCCAATCCGAATGGTGACACTAAAAAGCCTGCAAAAGTTATTTTGACAGAAGGTTTATATGTGTTGAATCCGGAAGTGCGTGACATTATGGATGTAAAAGTTTATGTATTCACTCCGATTGATGTTATTAAAGAAAGATGGTACAAACGTGCGGTTTCTAGAGGTAAGACTGGAGAAGCTGCAGATTTACAGTTTAAAAATGTAAACGAAACAGCACAACAATATATTCGTCCAACCTACCAAATTGCGGATTGTATTATTAATGGTATGGTTGACAAAGATTATATCAAAGTAATCACAGACAAAATTTTAGTTAGATTAGCAGAAGTTTGTTGTTAATGATTTTTTGCGATAAGAAATGTTTAAACCGCCCTTGTTAGGGAGGTCGCAGTCGTTCTTGAGCCGTGCTAAAGGTACGAATGCGGGTGGGTATTAATTAATGCTTATTAAAACTGCTATGAGCTTCCCCACTAATAATTAAAAGGAGATAAAATGTTTGAATTAAAAGCACAAATGTATTTTTCAGCAGCACATCATTTATTGAATTATGATGGTGAGTGTGAACATCAGCATGGTCATAATTGGCTTGTAGAAGCTTATGTAAAAGGCGAAACGCTTGATAAGAGCAATATTCTTGTTGATTATAAAGTTTTAAAACGTGAAATGAAAGCCGTTTTAGATTTATTAGATCATAAAGATATCAATGAACTTCCTGAATTTAAGGGTGAGAGTCCTTCCAGCGAAATGATTGCAATGTTTATTTATAACAAATTAAAAGAAAAAATTGTTCAGGTTTCCAAGGTTTCTGTATGGGAAACAGCTACTTCTTGCGCAAGCTATTTTGAAGAAGGGTAATTAGGCAACTTCAAAGTAATAAATATAGAATAGTATTAAATTAATACCTTACTTTTATATGATATAATTAAAAAGTTATTGATGCATAGTTAAATATGCTTAAAAAAGGGAGAGGTTTATGGATTTAATACAATCAATTTTAATGGGGATTGTGCAAGGGTTGAGCGAATTTTTACCGATTTCAAGCTCTGCGCATTTAGTTTTTACGTCAAATTTTTACAAAGTATTCAAAGGTATAGAGATTGTTCAAGAATCTAATCAAGAAGTTTTTCTTGATATAATGCTTCATTTGGGCACATTGATTGCTGTATTGATTTTCTTTAGAAAAGAAATTTGGCAAATTTTGAAAGCACTTTATTTTGGTTTAAAAAACAAAGATTATTCATCTAAGGATTTTAAAACCGGTATTTATATCATCTTAGGCACTGTAATAACTGTCTTAATAGCCTTTCCGATGAATGAAGTTGCAGAATTTCTAGTCTTTAAACCTGCAATTGTGGGTGGTTTATTAATTGGAACAGGTATTTTACTTTTGTTTAGTGAATTCTGGGCAAAAAGACATGGTAAAAATGCTGATGTGACTTTAAAAAGCTCTATTCTAATTGCAATCGCACAAGGTTTGGCTGCTCTTCCTGGGTTTTCTCGTTCTGGTTTAACAATTGCAACCGGACTTTTAACCGGTTCTGACAGAACAACTGCTGCAAAATATTCGTTCTTGTTAAGTATTCCGATTATATTGGGAGCTTCAATGGTTTATCCGCTTGTAAAACTTGATTTTGCAGAAGTTGTTACATATAACTGGACTGCAATCATAGCAGGAACAATTGTTTCAGGGATTGTCGGTTACTTGTGTATTAAATATTTCTTGAAATTTGTTTCAAAATTTTCATTGGGGATTTTTGGTTACTATTGTTTAATTATGGGACTTGTAACGGCTGTTTTCTTCACAATTAAAGGCTAAGGTTAAATAAAAGGAGATTATTATGGAATTGAATAAATATATTGAACATACGTTATTAAAACAAGATGCTACTCGTGCAGAAATTACGAAATTACTTGAAGAAGCTTGTCAATACAGCTTTTTAGGTGTTTGTGTTAACCCTTGTAATGTTAGTTACGCACACCAGTATCTAAAAGATACCAATAGAAATGATGTCAAAGTCGTTACCGTAATTGGCTTCCCTCTTGGTCAAGCTACTTGCGAAAGTAAAGTGTTGGAAACAGTCGACGCTATCAAAAATGGCGCTGATGAAATTGATATGGTAATCAATGGTGGAAAACTTAAAGATAAAGAGTATGACTACATTGTAGATGAAATTTCAAAAGTAAAATCTGCTTGCCAAGGTAGAAATTTGAAGGTGATTATTGAAACAGATTTGCTAACAAAAGAAGAAATTAAAATTGCGTGCGAACTTTGTATAAAAGGTGGTGCCAATTTTGTAAAAACATCAACCGGTTTTGTAAAAAACGGAGTGGGTGCAAAAGCTGAGGATGTAAAGCTTATGTACGAAACGGTTAAGGATGCCGGTTTGCAAGTAAAAGCATCAGGCGGAATTCGTGACAAAGAAGCTGCATTGAAAATGATAGAAGCCGGAGCCGTAAGACTGGGAACAAGTTCCGGGGTTAAGATTGTAGAGTAGTATTTTTTTCTTTTCTTCACATTCTAATCAAGCCAAATCCTATATTTAAAGGATTACAAACGAGTTTAAATATAGTTTAATATATTCAGAATAGTATACAATTCGGAGATAATTATGGATATATTTGCAGTCATAGGAATGTTCCTTGGGATTGGGTTCATTCTTACCGGTCAGGCTATGGAAGGTGGTAATATAGGTCAGCTGTTGCAAATTACTGCTGCATTTATTGTACTTGGTGGTACGACCGGTGCGATTGTATTAAGCTTCCCACCTAAAATTTTGATGTCTGCGATAAAAATTCTTAAAGATGTTTTTATGCCGCCAAAGTGTGATTTTAATGCATTGATTACGGAAATTGGCGGATTTGCAACAAAAGCAAGAAAAGAAGGTATTATTTCTTTGGAAAAAGAAGCTAATAATGCATCTGACAAACTTCTTACTTTAGGTTTAGGTGCGGTTGCCGATGGTACAGACCCGACTCTTGTTAGGGAGATGATGGAAAACCAGATTGAACAATTGGAAAACTATGTTCATAATGCTGCAAAAGTTTTTGAATCATTTGGTGGTTATTCTCCAACTTTGGGTATCATTGGTGCGGTACTTGGCTTGATTCAGGTTATGCAGAACTTGTCTGATCCATCTAAGTTAGGTGCAGGTATTGCGGTTGCTTTCGTTGCAACAATTTATGGTTTGTTCGCAGCAAACCTTGTAATGATTCCTTTGGGTACTCGTGTTAAATTTATTTATCAAGATGTAATGTTATATAAAAATATGATTCTTGAAGGTGTTTTATCAATTCAAGCTGGCGAAAGCCCTGTTTTGATTGAAAGAAAATTACGTTCATTTATTTTAGAAGAAGAAGGTAAGGAAGCACAAGCTAATGGCTAGAAAAAAGAGAGCGGAAGAACCTGAAAACCTTGAGCGTTGGCTCGTTTCATATGGTGATTTTATCACTCTGCTTTTTGCTACGTTCGTAGTATTATATGCGCTTGCACAAGTTGATGTGAGTGATTTTGCTAAACTTGAAGAATCTTTGAAAAACGCTTTTTCTCAAAATACTCTTTTAGATGGTCAACAATCAATTATGGATGGTAGTGATTCTATATTTGACCAACAACAAGCAAATTCTTTCATTCCAAGTTTAATGTTAGAGTACATTAGCCCAAAATATGAAGAAGAGTCTTTTAGAGAGATTGATGAAACGATTATGGAGATGACAAAGCTTGGAGAGTTGGATGGAATTTCTTCAAAGATGACTGATAAAGGGCTTTTGTTAACATTTGATGACAAATATCTTTTTGCTCCCGGGTCTGCTAATATTGACGGCGATGCTAAAAAACTTTTGGATAAAGTTGGAGTATTGATTTGCAAAAAATTTGTATTACATTCTATGAGAGTAGAAGGTCATACAGATAGCACACCGATTAATTCATTTGTTTATCCTTCTAATTGGGAATTGTCAGCCGCAAGAGCTTCTTCTGTTGTAAGATATATGATTACAAGGTTTAAGTTCTCACCAAGCTTATTTTCAGCAATCGGATATGCAGATACAAGACCTTTAGAAAATGCAATTTCACCAAAGGATCCTGCTAATAGAAGAGTAGAAATACTTATCATGAAAAATAAGTATAGACGTGATTTTGAAACAAGTAACGATAATACAATGAAGCTTACAAAAGCTGAACAGGAAGCTATTCAGAAACAGAGAGAGCAGATTATTTCTAAGATAGAGGGTGATGCAATTTCTCCTGCGGCGAGAAAATTGTTGGAAGAAAACCAACAAAGGATTGAAAAACAAAAGAGCGAAAAACTTTCTAAAAAGAATATGGAATTATATGTAAATCTTGATAAAGAGAATGCGCAAAATGGTGAAGATGTAGAAATGCCTGCGGTAGAAAAGCGTGTTATTCGTTTGAATTCAAGCATTCCGGAAGATGAGGACTTTGGTTTATGATTCAGTATGCGGTAGGAATGTCACTTGGACCATCTTCTTCTGTAGAAACCGGTGTTGCAGTAAGAGAAATAGCAACGGGCAAACTTATTTATGTCGATAAGTTGTTTTCAATGAATGATGTCCAGTTCTTTTTTGAAAATTATCCATCAATAAAAAATTCTGCATTTTGCATATCTTTGCCTTGGGATAATACAATGATGGAAGGCAAATGGAGAGTTCTTTCTAAGCCATATCAGCTGATTCATTCTAAAGAAGATGAGTTTATAAACAAGGATAATTGGATGCAAAGATTTTCAACCAGAGGATGTGAATTATTTTCCAATTTAAAAAATAATGGTGCTGATATTTTTAGGTTTGAAGTTTATTTAACACGACAAAAATTTAATCTTTACTCAAATTTTAAAGAGCGTTCTTCTGCAGATTGCAAATTTTTACAATCAACTTTGAGATATGAATTCGGTTTTGATAATTTGCCGACAAATATGATGCCGGTTGCACAGTTGGAAGCAATTGTCGGCTGTTTACTTTGTGAAGAGAAATTAAATAACAATACGCATAATATTTTTGATTTTCGTGGATTGGAAGTTGTTAATTTGAAGTGAGAATTACTGAAAGGTATAGTATTTTACCCTCGCCCCTTGTGGGAGAGGGAACGTTTTTCAAGCTGAAAGCCTTTTGGCTTGAAGCTTAGAAAAACAGGGTGAGGGATAATACGATTATCTTATTTATTTTATTCAAAACTTGTAAATATTTGTAAACATACTTCCGAAATAACGCAAGTTTTTCTATTCACATGCTTTAATAAAACAGATACATGTGTTGAAAGGATGTAGAATATGGTTCAATCAATTGATAATGGATTCAATAGAGCAAATTATAGCGCAGTAAAAATTAATATTAACAAGCCGGAAGTTTTTGCAAACGGTGCAAATAACCAAAATCCGACAATTACAAATCCGATGAACGTAAACGGTAATAATGCTGATTTAAATGCCGTAAATATTAATATTGATAATCCAACAGTTCATGCAGAACCGGTGCAACCGATATATGATTATCCTCAAGCACAAATGCCAATGACTTATGATATGGCTCAAATTAATCAAATTCCACTTCCACAAGGATTTAATTTAGCATACCATACTACAAATGTGATTTTACCAAAGATGGAAAATGAGTTGGAAGTAGAAGGTAAAGATTTTGAATCTGTAAATGATTTGAAAACACCTGATGAACAAAAGGTTGAAACTCCAAATGTTCCTGAACCGAACTACACTACAACAGAAGCTGAAAAAGGAGTCAATATAGGTGCGGAAGAAACACTTCCGACTAGTGAGAATGTTGAAAAAGGTGTAAATGTAAAAGCGGAAGATACAGTTCCGGCTGGTGAGAATAGTGAAAAAAACGAAAACGCAGGTGCGGAAGAAGTAATTCCCACTAATGACGAAGTGAAAGAAGATGCTCCAGAAAAAGTTGAAGAAACAGAAAATACAGAGGAAGCAAAGGAAGCTCCAGCGGTAGTGGAAGATGATACAAAAAATGCTGACAAAATTAATGATGATGTTAAGGTAATGGATAGTGAAGTCAAGGAAATTGAAAAGAAAAAACCGGAAATTATTCCTGGAGAAGAAATTAAACCGGATGTAGATATTCCGCTTGTAATTTCTAATTTGACGAACGCAGATTATGATGTTCAGGCTCAACAGATGGAAGAAATCGCAAGAATTTCAATGGACAATCCTGAAAACGCAGTACCTTATATTGTAAGAGATGTATTTGCAACATTGATTGATATAACTAAGGCAGATACTTCTGAATTAGCATCTCCAACAGAAGCACAGGTACAGGCAAGAAAGAAAGTAATTGCAAATTATTTGGTAATGGAAAATGCTAAGGGTGATAAGAACGTAAAATTACCTTACGAATTATCAGATGCAGAAATAGAACTTGCAAACCAAATTTCTCCAATGGAACAAGCTGAAAGAAATAAAGAATATGCAATGTATACAATGTCAGTTTTGGCAAAGATTTATACTGACGAAGTAGAAAAACAAACCGGTAATATTGTGCCAATGACAGATTTACCGGGGACTTCTGCAATAGTTGACGCTTTGAGATACAATCCAAATCCGGAAGTAAAATTAGCTGCAATTGATGCTTTGAGCCACATTGAAAGACCGGAATACAAAGATGAGTTAACAACTTTGTTTACTTTGGCTCAAACTGATACAAATCCATTGGTTGCAATGGCAGCAACAAGAGCTATAGAACGTGCTGCACAGGATGATAGTGCAGTAGCTGCTAACTAGGGTTTTAAAATTGAAAAATTGTAGGGTGGGAAAAGCGAGAGCGGTTCCCACCTTTATAATTTTATTATATAGCGCCGAGCTTTTTGCAAGCTTCTAAGGCGCAATTTTGTTGGGCTTCTTTTTTAGATTTTCCACGACCTTTGGCAATAATCTTTCTTTGCCACTCAACTTCAACCTCAAAAACAGGTTTGTGCGCTGGTCCTGTTACTCCGACAGTTCTATATACCGGTATGGTTTTATCAATTCCTTGAGTGTATTGTTGCAAAATATCTTTCGCATTATATTTTTCAAAATGCTTATCTACATCTTCTGCAAATTCCATTACATAATCATTTATAAATTTTTCAATCTCTTTTTCTTTTCCGCTTAAATAATATGCGCCTAAAACTGCTTCTAAAGAACAAGCAATATTAGATTCTCTTTTTCTTCCGCCTTGTCTTTCTTCCGCAGGTCCGAGTTTGATTAATTTATCCAGACCAATTTTTATTGCAATTTGTGCCAAAATAGCATCTGATACCAGAATAGAACGAATTTTTGAGAGTTCACCTTCGGGAGCTGTCGGATAAGTATTATATAACAGTTTTGAAGTAAACAATTTTAATACAGAATCGCCAAAAAATTCTAATCGTTCGTAATTCTCGAGTGAATCCAGATTGTTTTCTTGAGTATAAGACGGATGTGTTAAAGCTTTTTCTACAAGTTCATTTGGCTCACCAAAAATTTTTTCTAACATGAGAAAATTCCTTTAACAATATCAGAAAAATTATTTACTACGAACATGAACATATAATAATGTACTACAGGTATTGTTAAAATATAGCTGTCAGTTCTATCTAAAAATCCACCGTGACCAGGGAGGATGTTACTAGAATCTTTAACTCCGGCATCACGTTTAATCATAGATTCGCACAAATCTCCTATTTGAGCAAATGCGGCAATCAATAATCCTAAAATAATGCAATGATACCAAGGAATCATAAGCACTTGTCCGAATATAAAGCAGAAAATCATACAAGATAAAGTTCCGCCAATAGAGCCTTCAATCGTTTTATTAGGGCTAATAACTTTTGATAATTTGTGTTTGCCGAAATAGCAGCCCATATAATAACACATAGAATCAGTTAATATAACAGCGAAAAATAACAATAAAGCGTATCCAGCACCTTCTGTCGTTACATTTGTTTTGATTAAACCTTCGTATAAAGGATGACTGCCCAAATCCCTTAAGAATAATAAGTGAAGTGGGAACCAGCCACAATATACGAATCCTAAAATTGTTGTTGCAACATTTGCTATGTAAGGTTGTTTGCCTTTAAATAATACGGACATAAATGCCATAATTGAACATGCTGTGAAAGCAAGCGCAACCATATCAAATCTGTTAAAATAAGCTAATGCCGCAAAAATAAAACTTGAAAGTATAATAATCCTCGAGCTTGGGCGAAAACCTTTATGCTCAAGGATTTTTACATATTCTTTCGATGCAAGTGTAACAATGATTAGCACTAAGCCAACTATCCAAAGTCCGCCTGCCATTATTGCAAATAATGCCGTAAATCCGAAGATTACACCTGTAATTAGCCTTGTTACACTTTTACTCAAATTCATTATACTGTCATAACCTCTTTTTCTTTTTCTACAACTAGAGAATCAATAATTCCAACATATTTATCAGTAAGTTTTTGAATCTTATCTTGATTGTCTTTTACTGCGTCTTCAGGAAGATTTTCTTCTTTTTCAATCTTCTTTAAGCTATCAACCATGTCACGTCTTACGTTACGGATTGCAACTTTTGTATCTTCACCATATTTTTTAACTTCTTTAGCAGTTTCTCTTCTTCTTTCTTCTGTTAAAGGTGGGAAGTTTAATCTAATGCATGTACCGTCATTATTAGGTGCAACACCTAATTCTGCTTTAATAATAGCTTTTTCTAATTCTTTCATGATGCTTTTGTCAAAAGGAGTAATTACAAGTGTGACACCTTCACTAACTGTAACTTGTGCCATTTGTCTGATAGGAGTAGGTGCGCCATAATAATCTACAACAACTTTATCTAAAACAGCAGGATTAGCACGACCTGTACGAACAGAGCCAAATTCTTTTTTCATTTGGGCGATTGCCTTTTCCATTTTTTCCTCTCCGAATAAATACATTTCTTCAAGAGCTTCTGACATAATTTTCTCCTTTTATTAAATTATTGTTTACTATATCTTTATTGTTGTTTTGTTGGGCTGAAAGCCCAACCTACGAATTAAACACCCAAAGCTTGCTTAACTTACATAAGTTCCGACAGCTTCGCCATTCATAATTTTATTCAAGCTGCCTTTTGCTTTGAAATCAAATACAATTATCGGAATTTTGTTTTGTTTACATAAAGCACAAGCAGAAGTGTCCATAACTTTTAATTCATTTTTAATGATATTGTCATAAGACATTGTGTCAATTTTCTTAGCGTTTGGATTTGTTCTTGGATCATCGTCATAAACACCATCAACTCCATTTTTTGCCATCAACATAACTTCTGCATCAATTTCAGAAGCTCTTAATGCTGATGCTGTATCAGTTGTGAAGAACGGATTTCCGGTTCCTGCCGCAAAAATAACAACTCTGCCTTTTTCTAGGTGTCTGATTGCTCTATGGCGAACATAAGGCTCTGCAATTTGGTTCATTGCAATAGCTGTTTGAACTCTGCATTCTACATCAATTTTTTTCAAAGCGCATTGAAGAGCTACAGCATTCATAACCGTTGCAAGCATTCCTACATAATCTCCGGAAGCTTGATCCATGCCTAATTTTGCGCTGTTTTTCATTCCACGGAAAATATTTCCGCCACCGACAACGACTGCAACTTCTACACCTTTGTCATAAATTGATTTAATTTCATTGGCTATCATTTCAACAGGTTCATAATCAATACCGAATTGCTGATTCCCAAGCAATGCTTCCCCGCTGATTTTTAATAACACACGTTTATACTTTGTACCCATTAGTTACCTCTCATTATTACACTTATAGTATTAGAAAAGTGCGAAAATGTAAAGCATATTGCCTGACAAAATCGCATTTTTATTAAAACCAATTACACACGTCTTCTTGACAAAGAGAACTTTCCAAGTCCTGCATAATGTTCAATCTGGTCATTTCATACGTAACCGGTGTTATAGAAATTTTGTTGTTTCTAACTGCTGCAATATCAGTTGCCGCATCCTCCGGTTCGTTAATCAATTCTCCTGCCATCCAATAATAAACTTTCCCTCTCGGGTCAACTCGACGCTCGTATGCATCAGTAAACATTCTGCTGCCAAGTTCGGTAATTGCAATTCCTGCAATATCTTCTTTATCTAATCCGGGAATATTTATATTCAAAATCGTTTTAGGTGGAATTTTATATTTATCTAAACGATTTAACAATTGTGCGACAAATGCCGCTGCGAAGTGAAAATCTTCGTATTCATTTCTTAGACTTGCTAAAGATGTTGCAATACTCGGATATCCCATCATTGCACCTTCCATTGCACAGCTAACCGTTCCTGAATAAAGAATGTCGGCGCCTAAATTTGGTCCATGATTAATTCCTGAAATTACTAAATCCGGTAGTTCATCTTTTGATAAAATTGCGTTAATTGCAAGTTTCACACAGTCCCCAGGGGTTCCGGTTGTCATCCAGCAACGTTTAGAACCGTATTTTGCATCAACTTCTTCAACTCTTAACGGAGTATGCAGTGTTAAAGAATGCCCAGCAGCACTTCTTTCTCTATCGGGAGCTACTACATAAACATCGTGTGATGGTGCAAGTGCTTCGATTAGTGCACGGATACCATTTGCCAAAATTCCATCGTCATTAGAAATAAGTATTTTCATTTTTTGCTCCCTCTGTTGAATACTTTTGTATTATATCAGGTTGGGGGGATGTTGTATACTATAATACCAACAGCACAAAATTGTTACAAAACTTTACAATTAATTTTACCCGAATTTTCCTTTGTTTCATTCAAAGAATTGTATATGTAAAATAAACAATTCTTTAAAATTTGGTAAAACATTTTATACATTCTTTATATGGAAAAAATATTCAAAAATTCATCTTTACATTTCCTTTACAAATGTATTAAGAAGGGCAATTTTTATTTTGTTCTGCTTTTAAATACATGTATAAGTTGTTATAATCAGCTTAGGGATGGTAGTGTGAAGTTACAAAAAGCCGAATCAACAGCTGCCGAATTAGAAGAAATTGTATGATAAATAAAGTAAGTGTAGAAACAAATCCTAGAATAATAAATAGCAAAAGAGCCCGTAAGAATGAGAACAAAGCTAATCAGCAAAATCCAAGCTTCAAAGGGTTAGGTGGTGTGCTTTTAACAGGTATGCAAGCTTGTGAAAGAATGCCAATGGTTAACGTGGCTGTTATTGACATGCTATCTGCGATTTTACCTAGAACTATTGTAGAATCTATGACAAACTGGTTTGCAGGGTTTGAAGCATTTAGACGTGAATCATCCGGTTTAGTTGTAAACTGTTTGATACCAAGCTTGATTACATTAGGAATTGCTAAGGGTATAAATGGCGGTTTTATGCCAAAAGGTATTGATATGTCTGAATGCTGGGCTGACAGTTCTATGATTGATAAGGCAAAAACTTATTACATGGAAGCTTCTTCTCCCGACAAGGTAAAAGAATCTTTGCGTAATATTATAGCTGATACAGAAGGTTTTGAAGGAAAAAATAAATTATCATTCAAAGATATTTTATCAAAAGAGGAATTAGATAGTTATGCAGAAAAACTTGCAAAGCTTACAAGGGAAGATATGCCTAAAAAATCTTTAGCGCAAAAAATCAAGCATGGCTTTAAAGTTTGCATAGGTAAAGAAAAAAGAGAAACAGACCCCGTTACAGAAATTGCAAATTCTATTGTTGAAAAAACCAGAATCGCAGAAAATTTAAAAGTTGCAGGAAAGGGTGATGCTGTTACAGCATCGTCTGTTAATACTTTGTTAAAAGATTCTGTGAAATTCTACAAAGGCTTGCAAAAAGCCGGTGATAAAATTACGGTAGAAGAATTTGCAAAAAGAAGTAAAAATTTAGTTAGAACAAAGAGCGGTTTAGGATTGGCGGTTGTCCTTCCTTTAGCTATTTCAATGCAGTATATTAACAGATGGATTACCGGAAAACTTTCAGGAGTTAAAGGGGCTCCTATTTATGATGATTTTGGTAAAAATGGAAAAGAAAGTATAGAAGACGCACCAAAATCTAAAGAAGGATTGTTAAAACAAAAGATAATTTCTATATCATCAATGATTGGAGTTTCACTTCTTTCTATGATGAAAAAACCTACATTGGGAATGCTTGAATTTAAAGGAATGTTCCCAACTATGGATCAGGCTAGAATAATTTCCACTGCAACATTTGCATCTCGTATGGCAGCAGCAGATGACAAAAACGAATTAGCAGAAGCTACCGTTAGAGATATTGCAACATTCTCCAGCCTATATTTCTTGGGCGATTATGCTGCAAAAGCTGCTGCAACTGTAATTCAAAATAAAACAGGTATAAAATTATTAAACGAAACAAAACAATTAGATAAAAACGCAAATGTATTCCAAAAAGCTTGGCATTGGGTAAAAGATATTAATATCAAATCTTCTGAAGAAGTAGTGAGTGCTACAGAAGAAGGTTTGAAGGCAAAAGGTTTGAAACCGACTGCAGAACAGCTTAATATCATCAAAAAAGAACTTAAACATGCAACAAATTTACGTTCTGCTTGCCAAGGAACTAGTATTGGTGTATCATTAGCATTGTTAGGGATTGTGATTCCAATTTTCACAAGAAAAAATACAAAGAAAAAACACGAACAAGCATTAAAGCTTGCTCAAGAAAGCTCTCAGGTAACAGCCGATAAGAATGAAACGAACGAATCAGTTACTCCTTTGAATGTAAAATATTCAAAGTTAACAGCAGGATTCCGTGCAGACAAACGTTAAGGTAATTATGAAAGTACAACAAATTCCACAACAAACAACTACTCCAAACCAACAAAAGGTTCAATTTAAGGGTGCATTAGATAGCAGTCTTAGATTTTTTGCGACTAACCAAGCTATCGGTGCAAATGCTATAGACTTAGCGTCAATGGTTGCGCCACGATCTATTAGTGATACTGCAAAACGTGGTCCGGCAGCAGGTTTAGAAACATTTAGACGTGAAGTTATGGGTACAGTAAATGATACCTGTGTCGGTTTGTTTGGAGCTGCCGCAGGTGCAATGATTGCAACCAGTCTTAACAAAAAATATGGAATGAATGTTAATAAACTATTTACTGCACCAGAAACTTTAAATATTTTAGCAGAAAATAAGGCTGAACAACTTAAAAATAATAAATCTCAAGCAGAATATTTAAAAAATACACTTTCTAATATCAAGGCATATAACCCAACAGCTGCAAATTCAGATGCAGAAGGTTTTGTAAAACTTTCACAAAAAACCATAGATGAAGCAGCAGTCTTTCTTGATAAATCACTAACTAAACAAGTTAATTTCAACGAATGGGCAAACCAAAACACTGCTGATGCTAAAAGTGTCATTATGAACAAAATTACAGAAGACACCGGTGCTCAGTCAAGATATATATTAGAATCTACAGATAAAAAAATTAAAAGCGAAACCAATTTAAAATCATTATTGAATGATATTTACATTGTTTCAGATTCGTTCAACAATAAAAAAGTAAATGCAGCATTTGAAGAACAAATTAAATCAGGAAAAGCAATCAAAGATAATGCATACATAAA